>JAJFTU010000357.1 GCA_021372775.1 bacterium
GCGAGAGGGCGTCGGCGGCGGAACGCAGCGCGGCGTCCACCTCGCGGCGGCTGTAACCAAGGACCTCGCGCTTGAAGTGCTGCGATTCGATGTCGAGCGGCGTCAGCGGCATGAAGATCGTCTCCCGAAGGCCGCGCCGGGAGGACGCGGCTAGCGCGAAGATACCCTTCCCCTCGTTCATTTGGTAGCCCGCAGCGCCGCGGCGGCCCGCCCGGATTCGGCCGAAAGGCCCGCGATTGCGCGCCGGCGGCGAAGCCGGCCGCGGACAGTCGGGGCTAGAATGCGCGCCATGCCCACGTCCCCCCGCTTGGTGGTCGGCGGCGCGCGCCGCGCGTTCGGCGCGCGGACGGCTCTCGACGGCGTCGATCTCGCCTTGGCGCCGGGGGAGATCTACGCCCTGCTCGGCCGCAACGGCGCGGGGAAGACGACCCTCGTCCGCGCGATCTCCGGACGCGTCCGCCTCGACGAGGGGCGGATCGCGCTCGACGGACGCGACCCCATCGCCTCGCCGGCCGCGCGGCGCGCGCTCGGCCTCGTCCCGCAGGAGATCGCCCTCTACGGCGACCTGACGATCCGCGAGAACCTCGAGATCCTCGGCGCCCTCGCCGGCCTCGGGCGGCGCGCCGCCCGCGCCGCGGCGGAGGAGGCGCTGCGCTGGACCGGGCTCGAGGACCGCGCGGCGAGCCGCGTCGAGACCCTCTCCGGCGGAATGAAGCGGCGGATCAACATCGCCGCCGGCACGCTCCACGTGCCGTCCACGCTGCTGCTCGACGAGCCGACGGTCGGCGTCGATCCGCAGGCGCGGGAGCGGATCCACGAACTGCTGCGCGACCTCAAGCGGCGCGGGATGACGATCCTGCTCACGACGCACGACCTCGAGCAGGCCGCGGCGCTCGCCGACCGGATCGGCATCCTCGACGAAGGACGGCTCAAGGCCGAGGGCACGCTGGCCGAGCTGATCGCGCGGACCTTCGGCGCGGAGCGGGAACTGCGCCTGACGCTCGCCGCGCCCCCCGACGAGGCGGGGCGCGCCGCGCTCGCCGCGCTCGGCCTCGCGCCGCGCGACGGCGCCGATCCGCGGCGCTGGGCCGGGCCGATCCAGGGCGGGCTCGAGGCGCTGGCGCAGATCGAGCAGACGCTCGCCGCCGCCGGCCTGCACGCCGTCGAGGCGGCGCTGCGCGAGCCGGACCTCTACGGCGTCTTCTTCAAGGTCACCGGCAAGGAGCTCGACGAATGACCGGCGCGGTGCTGCGGGCGATGACGTTGGGAATGCTGCGGGACCGCGGCGCGCTGGCGCTCGCGTTCCTGCTGCCGGTGGCGTTCTTCGTCGTCTTCGCCGCGATCTTCGCCGGCGGCTCGGGGGACGCGCCGCGGCTGGACATCGCCGTCTGCGACCAGGGCGGCGGCGAGGAATCGGGACGGCTGATCCGCGCCCTCGTGCGCGATCCGGCGCTGCAGGCGATCGACCGCAACGGGAAGCGCGTCGCGGCCGACCCGCTGCCGCAGCTCTCGCCGGACGACGTGCGCAAGCTCGTCCGCACGGGGAAGGCCGACGTCGGCCTGATCGTGCGCGGCGGCGCCTCGCCGCTGACGTTCTTCGGCGGCGGGAGCGACGAAGCGCCGCCTCTCACGCTGGTCGAGGACTCGAGCAAGAAGATCGCGGCGCAGATCGTCGTCGGCCTGCTGCAGAAGGCGTACTTCACCGCGCTGCCGGACGTCACCGCGCGCGGCGGCGTGGACGTCTTCGAGAAGCAGGTCGGGGCGCTCACGCCGGAGCAGCGCGCGCGCTGGGACAAGTCGCTCGCCGCGCTGCGCGCCGAGGCGCTGGACAACGAAGAGGGCGGCGAGTCGTCCAACGACCTCGAGGACATGATCGAGGTGGAGCAGGTCGCGGGACGCACCGCGGGGCAGAACCAGGTCGCCTACTACGCCGGCGCCGTGGCGGTGATGTTCCTGCTCTTCTCCTGCGCCCACGGGGCGTCGGTGCTGCTCGAGGAGAAGGACGCGGGGATCCTCGACCGGGTGCTCGCCGGGCCGGCGGGGCTGCGGCCGCTTCTCCTCGGCAAGTTCCTGTTCCTCGTCCTGTCCGGCTTCCTTCAGGTGACGCTGATCTTCCTCGTCGCCTGGGCGATCCGCGGCGTGGACCTGCCGGGACACGTCGTCGGCTACGCGGTCGTGACCCTCGCCGCCGCGGCGGCCGCGACGGGGCTCGCGCTGGCGCTGACGACCGCCTGCCGCACGCGCCGCCAGGCGTCGAGCGTGGCGACGATCGGGATCCTGATCCTCTCCGCGGTCGGCGGGAGCATGGTGCCGCGCTTCTTCATGCCGCAGTACCTGCAGAAGCTCGGCTGGGCGACGCCGAACACCTGGGCGCTCGAGGCCTACACGAACGTCTTCTGGCGCGACCTGCCGCTGACCTCGATCCTGCCCCACGTCGGCGTGCTGCTCGCCGTCGCCGCCGCGGGGCTCCTGATCGCCCGCCGCCTCTCGCGCCGCTGGGAGACGATCTAGCCGAGGCCGAGGCGGGCGCGGACGTCGAGGTAGTCGGACTTCTCGGCGTAGATCCGCTCGTAGTCGGCGCGGGCGCGCCCGGCCTGCCCCAGCGCCTCGCAGCAGCGGCCGCGCTCGTAGCGCAGCGCGAGGAGCAGCTCCGCCGAGCGGCCGGCCGTCTTGCGCAGCCCCTCCGCGGCGACGACGCGCGCGGCGTCGGCGAGGCCGAGCTCGCGCAGCGCGCGGGCGCGGTAGAGCAGCAGCGCCGCCTGCGGCTCGCCGTCGTTGGCGATCCCCTCGCCGAGCGCGGCGACCTCCTCCAGCGCGGCGCGGCCGCCGCGGCCGTGGTCGAGCAGCAACTCGGCGAGCGAGACGCGGGCCACCGGATCGTTGCGGTCGAGGGCCAGCCAGCGCCGCACGGCGAGGATCGCGTCGGCGCTGCGCCCTTGGCGCTGGCGCGCCTCGGCCAGCAGCAGCAGCGCGCCGCGCGGGCTCGGCGCGATCTGCGCGGCGAACTCCTCGGTGATCGGAACCGTCGCGTCGGCGCTCACGCCGTACTTGCCGACGAGCGCGCCGAGTTGGGGCGTCGCGGCGACGGCCGACTCGAGCAGCGTCGCCGCCTCGTCTGGATGGTCGAGCTTGAGCGCCATCAGGCCGCCGAGGAAGGCGGCGTCGGCGAGGTGCGGCGCCTCGCGGAACTCGGCGAGGGCGCCGTCCGGATCGTCGTGGTGGAGCCGCTTCAGCCCCTCGACGAAGGCGCGCTCCTCCGGCGGCGTCGTCAGCTTCTGGAAGAAGCCGAGCGTCAGCTTGCTGTCCACGGCCGGCTGCGCGGCGACCGCCGTGCCGCCGCCGTCCTCGCGCCACGGCGTCGCCGCGCGGGGGGCGGGCGCCGAGGAGGCGGACGGGCCGCCGACGCGCTGCGTGTAGTAGAGGCCGGTGCCCGGCACGCCGACCGAGACGCGCGAGCCGCGCGGGCCGACGGTGTACTTCGCGCCGCGCGGGCCGAGCGAGAGCGACATCCCGGAACCGCTGAAGTTGAGCGAGACCCCCGGCGCGATCCGCAGCCGGCGCATGAATCGGAAACTCATCGCAAGCCCCCCTCCGCCCGACGTGAAAGGCGGAACCGCGCGATCGTCGCGCGCCGCGGCCGCCGCGGCAAGAGGCGCCGCGCGTTAAATGTGACGCCGCGCCGCGGCCTCGCTGACGACGCGCCCGCGCGTCGAATGCGGCGCGGCGCCGCGGCCTCGCCGACGGGGCGCCCGCGCGCTAAATGTGACGACGCGGCGCGGCCTCGCCGACGGGGCGCCGGCGTCAGTCGCGGTCGGAAGGCCATAGGCAGGCGGCGCCGCGCACGCCGCTCTCCGCGCCGTGCCGCGGCGGCAGCAGGCGCGTGTCCACGCGGTCGGAGAAGACGTAGGGCGCCCAGAGGCGCGGCACGTCCACGTAGAGCCGCGCGAGGTGCGAGAGCCCGCCGCCGAGCACGATCACGTCCGGATCGAGCACGTTGATCAGCGCCGCGCAGGCGCGCGCCAGACGGTCGGCGTACCGCTCCAGCGCGCGCTCCGCCCGCGCGTCGCCGGCCGCGGCGCGCGGCACGACCTCCTCCGCCGTCGCCGCGCCCGCGTCGCGCGCCAGCGCCGGCCCGGAGAGGAACGTCTCGAGGCAGCCGGCGCGGCCGCAGTAGCAGGGCGGGCCGGGACGCTCGTCGTCGGCCGGCCAGGGCAGCGGGTTGTGGCCCCACTCGCCGCCGACCGCGTTGCAGCCGACGAGCACGCGCCGCTCGACGACGATCCCGCCGCCGACGCCGGTGCCGAGGATCGCGCCG
>JAJFTU010000358.1 GCA_021372775.1 bacterium
CTCGCCGCCGGCGCGCAGGTCGGCGTCGACGTCGAGCGGCTTCCGCCGCACGAGCGCGGCGAGGCCGAGCAGGTCGAGGTCGGCGAAGGAGAGGCGCGCGGCGAGGCGCGGCGTCCAGATCGGGCCGGAGACGGCGAGCGAGCCGCTCCAGCCCGGAACGGCGAGCGCCGCGTCGAAGCCGTCCGCGCGCGGCGTCAGGCGCGCCGCGCCGTCGGGCGCCGCGGCGCCGGCGAGCGCGAGGCCGTTCCAGCGCAGATCGCCGCGGGCGAAGAGCGGCTTGTCCGGCCCGCCGAAGACGACGTCGCCGTCGTACGAGACCTTCCCCGCGAATCCGGCGGCGCCTTGCGCCGTCATCCACTCGCCGAGCGCGCTCGTCAGCGTCAGCCGGCCGCGCGCCGACCACGGCGCCGGGCCGCCGGGCAATGTCACCCGCCCGGCGAAGCTCCCCTTCGTCCCCGGTCCGGCGAGACGCGCCTCGCGCACGAACAGCTCGTCCCCCGCGACGTCGCCCGAGACGTCGGCGACGAACTCGGGCGAGTCTTCGACGCGTCCGCGCAGCGTCGCGCCGAGCGTCAGCTCGCGCCGTCCCCACGCCAGCCGCCCGCGGACGAAGGCGTCGATCGCGCCGACGGCGCGCGGCGTGTCGAGATCGAAGGCGTACTTGAGGTAGTCGCGGACCGGCGGGATCGGCAGGGCGTCGGCGAGCGCCTCGACGTTCGCCGGCGCGCCGGAGACGCCGTAGACCCGCCCGGAGAGGCCGCGCCCCTTCTCGTCCGACAGGCGGAACGGCACGCTGTAGGCGCCGCGGCGTCCCAGCACGACGCGCCCGGAGAGAACCGCCAGCGGCGACGGGCCCCAGTTCGGCCGCATCATCCGGAACGGGATGTCGCCGCCGAGCAGCGAGTTCCCGTCCCCTTCGAGCGCGGCGTCGATCGCCACCGCGCCGCCCGGCTCGGGAATCGTCCCTTTCGGCAGTTCGAGCCCTTCGTCCACGAGATAGCGCAGGACGTCGGCATGGAGCTTCTTCGCCGCCGGCCCCGCGGGCGCCCTGATCGACGCCTTCGCCGACCAAGGGCCGCCCGGCCCGGCCGGTCCCCACTTGTAGACGAAGTCGAGCGGCGAGCCGTCGAGCGCGCCGCGCAGCGCGATCTCCGCCCCCGCGCCGTCGCCGCGCGCGGCGATCACGCCGGAGAGGGCGCCGCTCTCCGCCCCCGCCTCGAGCATCCGGCCGTCGATCGTCCACGCCGCGGCCTTGCCGGTGGCGGCCTCGAGCCGCAGGTTGAATTCCGCCAGTCCGCGCAGCTGCTCGGCCCGCTTTCCGGCGTTGATCCGCGCGAAGAGTTCCTGCGCCCCCATCCGCCCCGCGAGGCGCAGGACGACGGCGTCCTTCCCTTTCGGATGATCGAGCGCGAAGTCGCGCACCTCGCCGCCGGCGACGGTCGTCGCGCTCCCCTCGAAGAGGCGCGTCCCGTCGGGCCCGACGTGGAACTTCGCCTTGCCGGAACGGCAGCGGAAGCCGTAGACCTCGAGCCCTTCCTCGGCCTCGAAGGAGCCGTCGAGGATCGAGTCGCCGGGGGACGCGAGACGGAACAGCGCGTCGAGCGAGGCGCGGCCGCGCAGCGGCAGGCCGGTGTCGTGCGTCGCCTGCGCGACGTCGAGGTCGCCGGTCAGCCGGCCGCGCACGAGGATGCCGCGCGAAGTCAGGCTGACCGCCCCCTCGCCGCGCACCGTGCCGACCGCGCCGACGGCCTCGCGGATCGTGAAGTCGAGCCGCGGCAGGGCGAGCGCGATCCGCGCCGACACGTGGTCGAGCCGCTCCTCCGGCACGCCGGCGGCGCTGAAGACGACCGGCGCGGCCTCGACGTCGGCGACGAGCGAGTCGCCGGCGATCGAGGCGATCTTGAGCCCTTGGACGTCGAGGACGAGGCCGCTCGAAGGAGCGACGTAGTGGACCGAGCCGCCGTCCACCTTCAACGTGCGGAGCTTCTCGAGGATCCGTCCGTCGAAGAGCGGCTTGTCGCGGTGCGCGGGCGGCCCGCCGGGATCGCGCAGGTCGAGGTCGAGTCCCTCGGCCTCGATCCCCTCGATCCGCAGGTCGCCGCGGAGCAGTTCGGCGAGCGAGAGATCGACGACCGCGCGGCGCAGCGCGAGGCGCCGCAGCGCCCCTCTCTCCGGCCGCCACTCGACGTCCTCCACCTGCACCCGGCCGTCGAGCGGCCGCAGCGAGAGCCGGCCGATCCGCGCCGTTCCGCCGAGCTGCGCCTCGAGCGTCCGCTCCAGCTTCGCGCGGACCAGCTCCGCGCCGGGGGCCTCGAAGGCGAAGGCCGGACGCGCCGCGCCGACCGCGCCCGCCACGGCGGCGAGCGCGGCGATCAGGAAGCCCGCGCGCCGCGGGCGGGTCACGCCGGACGCCGCTCGACGAGAAGCCCCTTGAGGTAGCGGCTCTCGGGGAAGGTCAGCGACTCCGGGTGGTCGGGCGCCGGGCCGGGCCGTCCGACGACGAACGCCTCGACCCCCGCGTCCTCCGCCCCTTGGCGCACGATCTCCTCGAACTCGGCGTCGGAGACGGCGAACGAGCAGGAGAAGGTCAGCAGCCGCCCGCCGGGGGCCAGCGCGCCGAACGCGCGGCGGTGCAGCTCCTTGTAGCCCCGCAGCGCCCCGGCCGCTTCCTGCCGGCGGCGCGCGAAGGGCGGCGGGTCGAGGACGATCGCGCCGTACTTCGCCCCGGCCCGCTCCTCGGCGGCGACGTAGTCGAAGCCGTTCCCCTGGATCCACTCCACGCGGTCGGAAAGGCCGTTGAGTTCGGCGGCCTTCTCGCCCCGCGTCAGCAGCGCCTCCGACTGGTCGAGCGCCCGGACATTCGCCCCCGCCGCGGCCAAGGGCAGCGCGAAGCCCCCCTCGGCGCTGAAGAGGTCGAGGGCGAGCGCCCCTTCCGCCCCCCGCGGCAGCAGCAGCTCCGCCGCGCGGCGGTGGTTTTCCTGCTGGTCGAGGTAGAGGCCGGTCTTGTGCCCGAGGCGCGGATCGACGAGCCGCCTGAGCCCCGCCTCCTCGACCTCGATCGTCTGCGGCGTCTCGCCCGAGAGCTGCCGCACGCCGCGCTCCAGCCCTTCGCGCTCGCGCGAGGCGGCGTCGTTGCGCAGCAGGACGCTCGCCGCGCCGGCCGCCTCGGCCAGCGCGCCGGCGACGAGCGGCGCGTTCCGGTCGGCCCAGACGGTCGTCGCCTGCGCGACGAGGTGCGCGCCGTAGCGGTCGATCGTCAGCCCGGGGAACCCCTCGGCGTCGGCGTGGAGCAGCCGGGCGCAGCCCGGGCCGCACGGCCCGGCCGCGCCGCGGCGCGCCAGCGCCCCGAGGGCCGCCGCGCGGAAGAACGCCTCGTCCGGCGCGGGCTCCCCCCAAGAGAGCCGGCGCAGCGGAATGCGGGACTGGGGGGAATAGGCCGCGAAGCAGCAGAAGGCGCCGGAGCGGTCCACGACCCGCACGACGTCCCCGGGTTCCCCCGCCGCCTCGACAACTTCGTCGGAATAGATCCAGGGATGGCCGCGGCGCGCGCGGCGCGCGCCCCGACCGTCCACGACCGCAGTCAGCGGCGTGTTCATCGCGCAAGGCCTCCTTGGCCGTTCATTCTACCCGTAGGATCGGCGCGCGGAAGGAGCGCGCGTTCCGCGGCGCGGAGCGCGCCGCGGCCGAGGCGGCTATTCCTCTTCCTCGCTGGCGAGGTCGCGCACGCTGGCGCTCTGGGAGAGTTCCTCGCGTTCGGCGAGCTGCTGGCACTTGACGCAGTAGCGCGCCCACGGAATGGCCTGCAACCGCTTGGGATTGACCATTTCGCCGCACATCAGGCACTCGCCGTAGGAGCCCTGCTTCACGCGGACGAGCGCCTCGTCCACCATCTTGAGCTGCCGTCGGTCGAGGTCGGAAAGGGAGAGCAGGAACTCGCGGGTGTAGTGGGTGACGGCGTCGTCGACGTAGTCCTCGCCGCCCTCGATGACCGCCTGGCGGCCCTCGTCGGCCGTCCGGCTGGACTTGTCCAGCAGCGAATGCCGCTTGTCCTCGAGCAGCTTCTCGAACTTCTCGAGTTCCCGCTTCCGCATCGTGTCCCCCGCCGGAGACCCTATGGCCTCCGGGAAGCGCGAAAACTAGCACCGGGGCGCCGGGCCGTCAATGCCCATTCTCCGCTTCTTACAGGTGGTCCGCCGCCATCTCGGCCAGCGGGGACCGCTCGCCGCGGGAAAGGTAGGCCGTCCCCGCCAGCGGCTCGCCGCGCATCCGCTGGCTGGCGAACGACAGGCCGTTCGAGGCGGCGTCCACGTAGGGGTTGTCGATCTGCGCCGGATCGCCGGTGAGGACGATCTTCGTCCCCTCGCCGGCCCGCGTGACGACCGTCTTGACCTCGTGCGGGGTGAGGTTCTGGGCTTCGTCCACGATCATGTACTGCTTCGGCAGCGAGCGGCCGCGGATGTAGGTCAGCGGCTCGACCTCGAGCAGGCCGCGGTCGAGCAGCTGGTCGATCGGATGGCCGTCGGGGTTGGTCGAGGGGCCGAACTCGCCCAGCAGGTACTCGAGGTTGTCGTAGATCGGCTGCATCCACGGGCGAAGCTTCTCGTCCACGTCCCCGGGGAGATAGCCGAGGTCGCGGCCCATCGGGAAGATCGGGCGCGCGACGAGGAGCCGCCGGTAGAGCCGCTTCTCGACCGTCAGCATCAGGCCGGCGGCGAGGGCGAGGAGCGTCTTGCCGGTGCCGGCCTTGCCGAGCAGCGTCACCAGCGGGACGTCCGGATCGAGCAGCAGGTCGAGCGCCAGCCGCTGCTCGACGTTGCGCGGCCGGATGCCGGAGACCTGCTTCGGCACGGCCACCGGGGCGAGCGCGGCCTCGCGCGGCCGCCGCCGGGCCAGCGCCTGATGCTGCGGGTCCGCGGCGTCCTTGAGCAGCACGCCGGCGTTCGGGCCGGGATCGGCGACGTCGATCTCCGCCAGCGGGATCGACTTCTCGGCGAAGAGGCGGTCCACGACCTCGCGCGCGACGGTGACCTCCGTCCAAGCCACGGCTTCCGGATCGAACGAGCGCGCCCGCTCGACGAAGTCCTCGGCGTTGACGCCGACCGCGTCGGCCTTGATGCGCAGGTTGCTGTCCTTGGTGATGAAGACGACCGGCGGACGGGTGCGGGTCATCTGCCAGGCGAGGAGCAGGATCTTGATGTCGTTGACGCCCGCGCTGTCGTAGAAGGGAAAGTCGCGCGGCGTCGGCACGTTGAGCGCGATCCGCAGCGTCCCGCCGTCCGGCGTGGCCACGCCGTCCGTCAGGTGCCCCTGCGCGCGGAGCTGGTCCAGGCTGCGGGAGAGTTGGCGGGCGTTCCGGCCGACTTCCGTCAGCTCCTTCTTGAACCGGTCGATCTCCTCGATGACGGTGATCGGGATGATCACGTCGTTGTCCGCGAAGCCGAAGAGGCTCTGCGGATCGTGCAGCAGGACGTTCGTGTCGAGGATGAACGTTTTCTTCATCGAGGAGGCTCCATCGCGCCGCCGCGGCGCTCGGGTAGATGTTCGCACCGCCGAGCGCGCCGCGGCAAGCCCGAACAGACGCCGGAACGCGAAGCGGGCCCGGGGATCGCTCCCCGGGCCCGCCCCGCCGACGCTTGGTTCAGCGGACGGACGTCACTTCCCCTCGTCGATCGCGGCGTGCGCCGCGGCGAGGCGGGCGATCGGGACGCGGAACGGCGAGCAGGAAACGTAGTTCATCCCGGCGCGGTGGCAGAACGCCACGGACGCCGGCTCGCCGCCGTGCTCGCCGCAGATGCCGATCTTGAGGTTCGAACGGGTCTTGCGGCCCTTCTCGATCGCCATCGTCACGAGCTGGCCGATCCCTTCCTGGTCGAGGACCTGGAACGGATCGACCGGGAGCAGCTTCTGCTCGACGTAGGCCGGCACGAAGCCGCCGATGTCGTCGCGGGAGAAGCCGAAGCCCATCTGGGTCAGGTCGTTGGTGCCGAAGGAGAAGAACTCGGCCGACTCGGCGATCTTGTCGGCGGTCAGCGCGGCGCGCGGCACCTCGATCATCGTGCCGTAGAGGAAGCCGATCTTCTCGACGCCGTACTTCGCGCAGACTTCGGCGTAGATCCGGTCGACGATCTCGCGCTGGTGCACCAGCTCGCTCTTCAGGCCGACCACCGGAACCATGATCTCCGGCTTGGCCTGCTTGCCGGCCTTCGTCAGTTCGACGGTCGCCTCGAAGATCGCGCGGATCCAGGCTTCCGAGATCTCCGGGAAGGTGACGCCGAGGCGGACGCCGCGGTGTCCCATCATCGGGTTCATCTCGTGGAGCTGCTCGGCGCGCTTGTCGAACTCTTCGGCGGTGATGCCGAGCGACGAGGCCAGCTTGGCCCGCTCGTCGCCGCGGTTCGGC
The DNA here is from genome assembly GCA_021372775.1 of bacterium. Classification (NCBI taxonomy): domain Bacteria; species bacterium. Next base: position 6,401 of record JAJFTU010000358.1, read on the forward strand.
ACGAACTCGTGCAGCGGCGGATCGAGCAGCCGGAAGGTCACCGGCAGCCCGTCCATCACCTCGAGCGTGTCCATGATGTTCTTCTTGATGAACGGGTACATCTCGGCGAGCACCGCGCGGCGCTCGGCCTCCGTCTTCGAGATGATCATCTTGCGCATCAGGAAGAGCGGCCGCTCCGAGTTCTTGCCGTAGAACATGTGCTCGGTGCGGAACAGGCCGATCCCCTCGGCGCCGAAGCTGCGGGCCTTGAGCGCGTCGGCCGGGTTGTCGGCGTTGGTGCGCACGCCGAGGCGGCGGTACTTGTCCACCAACTTCATGAACTCGACGAAGCGCGGGTTCTCGGTCGAGCTGACCATCTTCAGCTGGCCGGCGTAGACGAGGCCGCGGGTGCCGTTCAGGGTGAGGAAGTCCCCTTCCTTGAACGTCTTGTCGCCGATCCGCATCGTCTTGGCGTGCACGTCGACATGCAGCGCGCCGCAGCCGACGACGCAGCACTTGCCCCAGCCGCGGGCGACGAGCGCCGCGTGGCTGGTCATCCCGCCGCGGGCGGTCAGGATGCCGTCGGCGGCGCGCATCCCCTCGACGTCCTCGGGGTTCGTCTCTTCGCGGACCAGCAGGACCGACTTCCCTTCCTTGGCCCACGCCACCGCGTCGTTGGCGGTGAAGACGATCTGGCCGCAGGCGCCGCCGGGGCCGGCCGGCAGCCCGCCGGCGAGCGACTGGGCGCTCTTCTCGGCGGCCGCGTCGACGATCGGGTGGAGCAGTTCGTCGAGCTGCGACGGGGAGAGGCGCTTCACGGCGGTCTTCTCGCCGATCATCTTCTCGGCCAGCATGTCCATCGCGATGTTCAGCGCGGCCGTGCCGGTCCGCTTCCCCACGCGGCACTGCAGCATCCACAGCCGGCCTTCCTGGATCGTGAACTCGATGTCCAGCATGTCGGTGTAGTGCTTTTCGAGGTTGTCGCGGATCTCGTGGAGCTGCTTGTAGACGGCGGACATCGCCTTCTCGAGCGAAGGCAGGTGCGCGTTGTGCTCGCTCTTGGTCGCCTCGTTGAGCGGGTTCGGCGTGCGGATGCCGGCGACGACGTCCTCGCCCTGCGCGTTCGGGAGCCACTCGCCGTAGAACTTCCCCTCGCCGGTCGCCGGGTTGCGCGTGAAGGCCACGCCGGTCGCCGAGGTGTCGCCCATGTTGCCGAAGACCATCGCCTGCACGCTGACCGCGGTGCCCCACGCGTCGGGAATCCCCTCGATGCGGCGGTAGGAGACGGCGCGCTTGCCGTTCCAGGAGGCGAAGACGGCGCCGATGCCGCCCCAGAGCTGGGCCATCGGGTCGTCCGGGAAGTCCTTGCCCAGAACTTCCTTCACGCGGACCTTGAACCGCTCGCAGAGCTCCTTCAGGTCCTCGGCGGGAATGTCGGCGTCGGTCTTGTAGCTCTTCGCCTTCTTCACCTCGCCGAGCATCCGGTCGAGCTGCTGGCGGATCCCCTGCCCTTCGGCCGGCTCGATCCCCTCCGCCTTCTCCATCACGACGTCGGAGTACATCATGATCAGGCGGCGGTAGGCGTCGTAGACGAAGCGCGGGTTGTTGGTCTTCTTGATCAGGCCCGGGATCGTCTTCGAGCAGAGGCCGACGTTGAGGACGGTCTCCATCATCCCCGGCATCGAGCTGCGCGCGCCGGAGCGGACCGAGACGAGCAGCGGGTTCGCGGCGTCGCCGAAGCCCATCGCCATGATCTTCTCGACGGCGTGGAGGGCCGTCTCGACGTCCTTGGCCAGCGACGCGGGGTAGCTCTTCTCGTTCTCGTAGTAGTACGTGCAGACTTCGGTGGTGATGGTGAAGCCGGCCGGCACCGGGATGCCCAAGAGGGCCATTTCCGCCAAGTTGGCGCCCTTGCCGCCGAGCAGGTTCTTCATGTCCGCCTTGCCCTCGGCGGACCCGCCACCGAACGCGTACACCCACTTGTTCGCCATGCGATCTCCTGTTCGCGCCGCACGGGCCCCGCCCGCCGGTCGGTCGGTTGGTCCAAGACGCGGGCGCCGCCCGGCGCCGCGCCGTGTTCTTCGGTTCAGGCCTTCTCCGCCCCTTCGACGACGATCTCCGAGATGTCCACGACGGCCCGCGCGAGGCGGTCCACCCGGGCGAGAAGCCCGAGGCGCGCCCGGCGCGCGCGGTCGTCGGGGTCCATCACGAGGACGTCGACGAAGAAGCGATCGACGACCGGCCGCAGCGCCGCCAGTGCGGCCAACGCGGACCGGTAGTCCCCTTTGTCCCTCAGTTCGGCGACCCGCCGCTCCGCTTCGTCGGCCGCGCCGCACAGCGCCGTCTCCGCCGGCAACGCCAAGGCGTCGGCGCCCGCTCCGGGCGCCTGCGCCTCGCCCCGTTCGGCGGCTTGGGCGAGGATATTACCTACCCGTTTGCTCGCCGCGGCAAGCGCCAGAAAGTCGTCGCTGCCCCGGAATTCCCGCAGGGCGGCGAGCCGCGCCGTCAGGTCGGCGACGACGAGCGCCTTCTTCGCCGCCGCGACGGCCCGCACCGCGGCGACCTCGTCGTAGCGGGCGCCGGCGTCCTTGGCCAGCGCCGCGAAACGCTCCAGCAAGAATGCGATCACCTTCGGACGGGCCTCGGCCGCCTTGCCCCGCAGGTCGGGGCTGCCCCCCTCGCCGTCGAACAGCGAGAAGGCCGCGTCCAGGGCCGCGGCGAGGTCGAGCGTCGGGAACCGTTCGGCCAGCCGCACGACGCCGAGCCCGGCCCGCCGCAGGGCGAACGGGTCCCGGCTGCCCGAGGGGATCAGGCCGACGGCGAACCCGCCGGCCAGCGTGTCCAGACGGTCGGCCAGGCCGACGACCGCGCCGACGTCGGTCGCCGGAAGGCGGTCCTCCGCGCCGGAGGGACGGTAGAGGTCGTAGATCGCCGCGGCGACCGGCTCCGGCTCGCCGTCGGCCCGCGCGAGCAGCCCGCCGGCCACGCCCTGCAGTTCGGGGAACTCGCCGACGAGGCCGGACACGAGGTCGCACCGCGCGAGCAGCCCGCCCCGCTCGGCCGACCGCCGCGCGGCGGCGTCGAGGCCGGCGCGCTCGGCCAGCTCGGCGGCGAGGCGCGCGACGCGCCGCGACTTGGCGCCGTAGGTGCCGAGCTCCTTCTGGTAGACGACCCCCTCGAGGCGCGGCGCGCGGAGTTCGAGCCGCTCCTTGCGGTCGCTCGCCCAAAAGTAGACCGCGTCGGCCAGCCGGCCGGAGACGACCCACTCGTGGCCGCGCTGGACGTGCCCTTCGGGATCGGAGGGGACGTTCACGCCGACCGCGAACGCCGGGCGCGGGCCGCTCTCGCCGACGACGAGGAACGCCTTCTGATGGTGCCTGAGGCACGTTTCGAGCACTTCCGCCGGGACGTCGCGCACGAAGCGCTCGTCGAACGTGCCGGAGAGGGCGCCCGGATACTCGGAGATGTCGGCCACCTCCTCGAGCAGCTCCGGATCGTCCACCGGCCGGCCGCCGCGCGTCGCCGCGGTCTCGGCGAGGGCGGCGCCGAAGCGCGCGCGGCGCTTCGCCGGATCGGCGACCACGCCGGCCTTCTCGAGGACGGCTTCCCAGACGTCGGCCGACGCGACGTCGTGCGCCCCGGGGCCGAGCGTCCGGTGCCCGAAGGTCGCGCGGCCGGAGGCGACGCCCATGATCTCGATCGGCAGCGCCTCCTCGCCGTGCAGCGCGACGATCCAGTGGATCGGGCGGACGAAGCGGTGCTCGCCGAGGCCCCAGCGCATCGTCTTGGGGAAGGCCATCGCCCCCACAGCCGCCGGCAGCGAGGCCGCGAGGACCGCGCCGACCGTCTCGCCGCCGCGCGCGACGCGCGCCGCCGCGTAGACGCCGCGCGGCGTCTCCAGCCGCTCGAACGACGCCGGGGCGAGCCCCTGCTTTCCGGCGAAGCCGAGCAGCGCCTTCGTCGGCTTCCCTTCCTTGTCCCACGCCGCGGCGGCCGGCGGGCCGGTCAGCGTCTCCTCGCGGCGCGGCGTCGTGCCCGCGGTCTCCGGGAAGAGCGCGGCGAAGCGGCGCGGCGTCCAGAAGAGGCGCGGCGCGCCGTGGGCCAGCCCGGCGCGGTCGAGGATCGCCGCGACGAGTCCGGCGAAGTCGGCCGCGGCGCCGGGAAGCATCCGCGCCGGCACTTCCTCGCAGCCGATCTCCAGCAACAGGGACTTCGCGTCCGCGCTCATCGCGCCTCCTCTTCCGCGCCTTGTTCGAGGAACGTCTTCGCGCAGAGCACGGACAGTCTGCGGATCCGCTGGATCATCGCCGCGCGCTCGGTGACCGACAGGGCGCGGCGCGCGTCGAGCACGTTGAAGAGATGCGAGGCCTCGAGCGTCCGCTCGTAGGCCGGCAGGAGCAGCGGGGCCTTGATCGGCGCGCCGTCCGGCCCGTCGATCTCCCGCTCGAGCAGCCGGACCGCCTCCGCCTCGGCGTGGTCGAACAGGCGCCGATGGGCCGGAACGTCCGCTTCCTCGAACGAATAGACGCTCTGCTCCCGCTCGGCGCGGCCGCGCAGCGCGCGGTACGGCGCGTAGCCGCCCGGCGCCCACGGGGCGCGCGCCCACGGGATGTCGAAGATGTTCTTGATGTCGTTGATGAACATGCAGATCCGCTCGAGCCCGTACGTCAGCTCGACCGGGATCGTCTTCAGCTCGACGCCGCCCATCACCTGGAAGTAGGTGAACTGCGAGATCTCCATCCCGTCCATCGTCACCTGCCAGCCGACGCCGGCCGCGCCGAGGGTCGGCGACTCCCAGTTGTCCTCCTCGAAGCGGATGTCGTGGACGCGCGGATCGATCCCCAGCGCCTCCAGCGAGCCGAGGTAGAGGTCCTGCACGTCGGACGGGCTCGGCTTGAGGATCACCTGGTACTGGAAGTGCTGGTAGACCCGCATCGGGTTGTCGGCGTAGCGCCCGTCCACCGGACGCCGCGACGGCTGGCAGTAGGCCACGCGCCACGGCTCGTCGCCGAGGCTGCGGAAGAACGTCTCTGGGTGCATCGTGCCGGCCCCGACGTTGAGGTCGTACGGCTGGTGAATGATGCAGCCGCGGTCGCTCCAGTACTCGGAGAGGCCGAGGTACATCTCCTGCAGAGTGCGGCGGGGCGTCGCCATGCTCTCTCCCTCGCGCGTCACAGGCGCTGAAGCCGTCTCAGCGCGGCGAGCGCCCTGAGCGGCCGTTCGGTGAACGAGACGATCAGTTCCGGAAGCGCGCGTTCGAGGTCCGCCGCGGCGGCCCCGGCCAACGGGGGCAGCGCGCCCGGAGGACAATTGTGCGTCGCGCGGAGCCATTCCGCCGCCGCCGCGCCGACGGCCTGCGCCTCGGCGGGGGCGTGGGCGGCGCAGAACGCCCCGCTCTCCCCCGCCAGACGGGCCGGGCCGCCGGCCAGATCGGTCCCGCAGGCTTCGCAGGCGTCGAGGCGCGGCAGCAGCCCGGCGAGCCGCAGCGTCCAGGCCTCGACGTAGCGGGCGAGCGGCGCCGGCTTGTCCCCCGCCGCGAGCCGCTCCAGGGTCGCCGACAGCAGCCGGAAGAGCCGCGGGTCCTCGGCGCCTTCGCGGGCGAAGGCGGCCGCCAACTCCAGCGCGTGGCAGGCGACGTAGTACCGCTCGAGCGGATCGGGGGTCGGCGGCGGCGCGAGAGAAAGCGCCTCTTCCAGAATCGCCGGGGCGTCCTCGGCTCGGCGCGACCAGCGGGCGCGGATCCGCGAGCCGGGCTGCAGCGCGGCGCCGAAGCGGCGCTGCGAGCGGGCGGCGGAGGGAGCGCGGGCGCGGACCAGTTCCCCTTCGGCCGTGAGCAGCAGCACGCGCCGGTCGGCCTCGCCGCTCAGCTCGGCGTCGAGGACGATCGCCTCCTCCTCGCGCCGGGACATCCTCAGGCCAGCAGGACGCGGCAGAGCGCGGCCAGCCGGCGATAGCGGCGCGCCATCTCCCGCGCCAGGTCGGGATGGTCGACCAGCGGGATGTCGTTCATCTCCAGCTCGGCGAAGCGGGAGACGATCGGCGCCGTCGCGCCGTCGCCGTGCGCGGCGCGGCCGATCTCGATCAGCCGCCGCGAGAGGGCGACGACGTCGTCCGGGCGCGGCGCGCCGGCGGCGTAGAGATCGTCCACGCCGTTCGCCGCCGCGAGGCCGTCCTCGAAGTGGGCGCGCAGCTTCGTCACGCCGTTCCGCCACTCGCGGTAGATCGCGTCGTCGGCGAACGGCCGCCACGCCGACTCGTAGGCGCGGTCCCCGTCGAGCCCGAGGAACCGCCGCCAGCCGTGCCGCTGGACCGCGGCGCGCAGGTACCAGCCGCTCTCCCCGGCCCGCGGCTCGTAGGCCAGCGTGCCGTCGGCGAGGAAGCGGGAGCTCAGGACCGCGACGTCGGCCGGCGCGGGCAGCGGCGCGAGGTCCTCGCCCAGGGCGCGGAGCACGACCGAGGCGACCAGTTCGGGCGGGGCCATGTCCCGGCAGCGCCGCGCGGCGCACATCGTGTCGGAGAGGCACGGGGCGCAGGTCGGGGTCGGCTGGATGATCCAGTGGCCGGCGCCGTAGGGGCCGGTCTCGCTGAACCACGCCGTGCAGAAGTACAGACCGACCGTCTTCGCGCCGGCCGCGGCCGCGAGGTGGATCGGGCCGGTGTCGTTGCTGACCAGCAGCGCGACCTCGCCGAGCAGCGCGGCGAGGCCGGGCACGTCGGTCGCGCCGACGAGGTCGATCGCGTCGCCGCCGAACGACGACGCGAACTCCGCGGCGAGGTCCCGCTCCTCCGGCGCGCCGACGATCACCCACTGCACGTCGGGCCGCCGCTTCGCCACGAGCCGCGCCGCCGCGGCGTAGCGGTCCGGCGGCCAGGCGCGGTGGCGCTGGGCGGCGCCGAGCTGCAGCGCGACGACGGTCGCGCCGGGACGCGCGCCGCGCGCGGCGAGCAGCCGCCGCGCCTCCTCGCGCCGCTCTTCCGAGACGTCGAGGAGCCGGCCGACCGGGCCGTGCAGCGCCCCCGCCATCCCGATCTGGATGTCGGCGAGGTTGAAGAGGTTGCCGCGCCGGTCGGAGACGAGGCTGAAGAGATACTTGGCGTAGTCGCCGAGGACGCGCAGCTCGCCGGCGACGAAGCCGGGGGCCTGCCCCGCGATCTGCCGCGTCTCGACGGCGCCGACGATCGCCGCGCCGACCGCGTCGTGGGTCAGGTTGACGGCCAGATCGTACGGCCCGCCGTCGCGCAGCCGCCCGACGACGTCGGCCAGCGCCGGCCCGCCGGCCTCGATCGCCGCGAGGTCGGCGATCGGCGCGGCGACCAGCCGGTCGGCGCCGCGCGCCAGCCGCGCGGTCGCGCCGAACTCGGCCAGATGGAGCAGCGTGATCTCCGCCCCGGGCCAGGTCTCCTTGGCGCGGGCGAGGAGCGGGAGGGTCATCGCGATGTCCCCCATCCGCGTCAGCTGCACGACGAGCAGCCGCGGCGCCCTCCCCGCCCCGGCGGTCATTCCGGATACATCCCGAGTTCGCGCAGCACGGAGATCTTGTCCCGCCAGTCCTCCCGCACCTTGACCCAGAGCCGGAGGAAGACGCGCGTCCCGAGAACCGATTCGAGCTCGAGCCGGGCCTTGGTTCCGACTTCCTTGAGCCGGGCGCCGTGGGCGCCGATGACGATCGCCTTCTGGGAGTCGCGCTCGACGAGGATCGCGGCGTGGATCTCCGCCAGCCCGTCGTCGCGCCGCTCCATCCGCTCGATCGCCACGGCGACCGAGTGCGGCACTTCCTGGCGCAGGCCGACGAGCAGCTTCTCGCGGATGATCTCGGCCACGAAGCGCCGGTCGTCCTGGTCGGTGACGAAGTCGTCCGGGTAGAGCGGCGGGCCGAGCGGCAGCAGCGCCGTGGCGACCTTGAGCAGCTCGTCGCAGTTGTCGCCGGAAAGGGCCGAGACCGGCACGACGTCGCGGACGTGGAACTCCGACACCGCGCGCTCGATCATCGGCAGCAGCTTCCCCTTGTTCATCAGGTCCACTTTGTTGAGGGCCATGAGCACGGGGCGGGACTCGCGCGCCGGGTCGAGCTGCTCGAGCACGAAGACGTCGCCGGGGCCGATCCCGGTCGAGGCGTCCACGACGACGACGATCACGTCGGCGTCGGCCGCGGCGCTCCGCGCGGCCTCGTTCATCAGCTCGCCCATCTGGTGCTGCGGCTTGTGCAGCCCGGGGCTGTCGATGAAGGCGATCTGCGCGTTGGGGGTGGTCCGCACGCCGAGGACCCGCGTGCGGGTCGTTTGCGGCACGGCGGAGACGATCGCGACCTTCCGGCCGACGAGTTGATTGAGCAGGGTGCTCTTCCCGACGTTGGCCCGGCCGACGAGGGCGACGAAGCCGGAGCGGTGGTCGGGGGGAACGGGGCGTTCGACCGGGAAGCCGGTCGGATCGAGGCTGATTTCGTCCATGGCGGGTTATTCTATCCTGTCTTCGCCACCCGTCCTTAACCGACGCGCAGGGGAGGCTGGCGCGCCCCGATTGTCGCCACCCCGCTCAAGATCCCTCCGCGCCTGCCTCCCGACGTGAACCTCGCTACACCTTGCCTTCCCCCCGCGCCCGAACCGCTGGCCGCCGTCGAACCACCCTTCCTGTTCGGTGCGCGGCACGTCGCAACGCTGCCGCTTCGATTGCCTGTCCGCGGAGCCCTGGTTTTGCCGAACGATGGGAGGTCGGCCGTCGAGGGGGGGCCGGCGGAACCCTCGAGTTCCAGGGTCCGACGGCCCCCCCTCGACGACCGACCGACGGCGCCGCAAGGAACGCGGGCATTGCCGCGCAAGGCAAGGAGTCGCGAGGTCCACGTCGGGAGGCAGGCGCGGAGGGGGCCCGAACGCGGACACGATCATCGGGGCGCGCCAGCCTCCCCTGCGGATCGTCCGTTGATTGCCGGAAGGAACGCGGGCCTTTCCGCCGGAGTTACGCCGCAGGATGGGCGCCGCGGAACTGACGTTGCAGGCGGAAGATCTCGGGGAGGCGGGACAGCTCGCGCATCGAGGCGAAGATCGCGGCGCTCATCATCGCCGCGTAGATCCGGTCGTCCGACGACCAGGCGCAGATCGCCACCGCCGCCGCGACCGCCGCGAAGACCAGCGCCGCCCGGTTGCGGATCAGCGCGCGGCTCTCCTGCAGCAGTTCCTCTTCCGAGGCCGAGTTCCCTTCGTGCCGCGCCGCGCGGATCGCGCGCGCCTCGACCTGCCCGACGAGCGCGCCGCCAAGCAGCGCCAGCCCCTGCCCCATCGCCATCGCCGAATCGTCCATCGCCGCCAGGACCGCGTACGGAAGGCACGGCGCGACGGCGAGGAACGCCGGCAGCACGTCGGCGCGCGACAGGCGCCGCGCGGCGCCCGTGCCGGCGAGGCCGATGCAGATCCACGGAATCCAGCGCTCGAGCCCCAGGTCGAGGTGCCCCTCGCCCCAGAAGCCGATGTCGATCGCCGCCGCGGAAAGGGCGAGCGCCCCGAGATAGGCCGCGGCCCAGACCCACCGCGCCGTGCGCCCGGCGACCGCGCGCCGCTCCAGAATGAACGCCGCGAGGCCGCCGAAGGCGATCGTCGAAAGGAGGACCGGCTTCCAGGTGTGCGGCACGAGCCACGCCGAGTCCGGCACCTCGATCGTCATCGAGATGATCTCGTTCGCCGCCGGGATCGTCGTCAGCCCGGCCGCGATCGCCATCCCCGACCAGAGGCGCCACGCCTCCTCGTCGCGCGGCGTCGTCGGCGCCCCGGCCCGCGCCGCGAGCCGCCGCCAGACCGCCGCGCCGCCGGTGACGAAGATCAGCGCCGCCGCGGGGACCGCCAGCTCGAACGTCCGGTCGTAATAGGCGCGGTCGAACTCCAGCCCCTCCTCCTCGAGCGAGAGCGGCTTGTGCACGACGAACAGCACGAACGAGACGATCGTGAGGAACATCGTGCCGACGCCGGCGGCGACGACCGTCCGGAAGAAGATCCGCGCCCAGCGCGCCCGCGCCTGCTCCCGTCCGCGCCGCGCGCGGAAGACGCCCCACGCGTCGGCGAAGAGCGCGGCGAGCAGCAGCAGCAGGCAGAGATAGAGCAGCGCCAGCGCCGGGGCGGCGGGCCAGAAGACGGGACTGTCGTGATGCAGGCGTTCGAGCATACGTTTCTACGGATTCTCCTCGACGCGGACGGCGCGGACTTGAGCCACGCGGCGGCCGCGAAGGCGCGTGACCTCCAGCCGAAGCCCCGGCGCGGCCTCGACGACGTCGCCGAGCCGCGGCAGGCGCCCCAGCCGCGCGAAGACCAGCCCGCCGACCGTCTCCACCCCCTCGGCCGTCAGTTCCTTCCCCGTCCGCTCCTCGAACTCCTCGAGCGGGACGAGCCCGTCCACGAGCAGCGCTCCCTTGCCGTCGGCGCGGATCGGCTCCTCGTCCGGCTCGTGCTCGTCGCGGATCTCGCCGACGATCTCCTCGACCAGATCCTCGAGGCTGACGATCCCCGCGGTGCCGCCGTACTCGTCCACGACGACGGCGATCTGCTGCCGCTCCTCCTGCAGTTCCCGCAGCAGCTCGAGGACCTTCTTCGTCGCCGGCACGTGGAGCGCGGGCCGCGCGAGGCTCCGCGCCCGCACGTCGCCGCCGACCGGGGCGAGATGCGGCAGCAGGTCGCGCACCGGCAGCACGCCGACGATCTGGTCGAGGCCGCCGTCGTGCACGAGCAGGCGGGAGTGCCGCGAGGAGGAGAAGACCTCGGCCGCCGCGGCGAGCGTCGCGTCGGCGGAGACGGCGACGACCTCGACCCGCGGCGTCATCACCTCGCGCACCGTCACGTCGCCGGCGTCCACGATCTCGCGCAGGAGGGCGCTCTCTTCCTTCTCGAGGATTCCCCCCTCCTCCGCGTCGCGGATGTACTCCTCGAGCTGCTCCTCGCGCGCCTCCTCGTCGTCCTCGCGGCGCGCGTCGCCGCGCCGCCGCTCGACCTGCCGCTCGTGCGCCCGCGCCAGCGGCGTCGTCGCCGGGCCGAGCAACGCGTCCACCAGCCGCAGCAGCGGCGCCGCGGCGCGCAGGATCCGCTCCGGCGCCCGCGGCGCGAGCGCCGACTCGGCGATCCGCCCGACGAGGGCGACGCCGACCGCGCCGAGCGCCCCGGCGAGCAGCGCGTGGCCGCGCAGCGGCCCGAGGGCCAGCGTCAGCACGGAGGCGAAGCCGGCCAGCGACCGCGCCAGCATCAGCGCGTTCCACGCGCGCGAGCCGGGGTCGAGCGGCTCGTCGAGCCCGCGGGCGGCGACGACCCGCTCCGCGGCCAGATGGCCGGCGACGAGCCGCGCGCCGACGGCGAGCGCGAGCGCGAGGTAGACGAGAAGCGCGACGCCGAACGCCGCCCACCAGAGCGCGGCGGCGCCGTCCACGGGCGCGGCGGGCACGGGAGGGACGGGCATCGCGGGACTCAGCGCGGCGGAAGCAGCTCGCGCCGCAGCCGGCGTTCGAGCGCCTCCATCTCGCCGTTGTCGGTCTCGTGGTCGTAGCCGAGCAGGTGGATCAGCCCGTGCAGCGCGAGCAGCGCCGCCTCCCGCTCCGCCGAATGGCGCCGCTTCGACGCCTGGCGGCGGGCCACGGCGTAGCAGAGGGCGATGTCGCCGATGTGCCTGCGGCCGTCGGGCGCGACCGCGCCCGAAGGGAACGACAGCACGTCGGTCGGGCGGTCCTTGCCGCGCCACTCGCGGTTGAGGGCGTGGATCTCCTCCTCGTCCACGAACCGCAGCACGACGTCCCCCGGCCCGACGTCCAGCGCCTTTCCGGCCGCGCCGAGCGTCGTCCGGGCCGCCGCCTTCGCGGCCGCCGGCGCCTCGCCCCCCGCGACGATCGTCACCCTCATGCCAGTCCCTTTCCGTCGCCGTCGCCGCCGGCTTCCGGATCGTCGGGGGCGGCCGTCGCGGCGAGCGCCGGCGCGTCCGCCGCCTCCGGCCCCTCGGCCGAGGCGCGGCGCTCGTCGTCCCGCGCCTCGTAGGCCTGGACGATCCGCTGCACCAGGGCGTGGCGGACGACGTCCTCCTTCGCGAACTGGACGATCGCGATCCCCTCGATCCCGGCGACGAGATCCCGCGCGTCCACCAGGCCCGACGTCTTTCCCGTCGGCAGGTCCACCTGCGTGATGTCGCCGGTGACGACGGCGCGCGAGCCTTCGCCGATCCGCGTGAGGAACATCTTCATCTGCTCGGGGGTTGTGTTCTGCGCCTCGTCGAGGATCACGAAGCTGTCGTTGAGCGTGCGGCCGCGCATGAAGGCCAGCGGCGCGACCTCGATCACCCCCTGCTCGATCATCTTGCGCGAGCGCTCGTCCCAGATGTCGTAGAGCGCGTCGTAGAGCGGGCGGAGATAGGGATCGACCTTCTGCGCGAGGTCGCCGGGCAGGAACCCCAGCCGCTCGCCGGCCTCGACCGCGGGGCGGCAGAGCACGAGGCGCCGCACCTGCCGCGCGGCGAGCATCTCCACGGCCATCGCCACGGCGAGGTAGGTCTTGCCGGTCCCGGCGGGGCCGATGGCGAAGACCAGCTCGTTGCGGCGGATCGCGTCGAGGTAGGCGCGCTGGTGCGCGCTGCGCGGCACGACGGCGCGGCGGCCGGGGCCGCGCAGCCCGCCGCGCAGGAAGTGGTCGGAGAGCGACGCCTCCGGCGTCTCGAGCAGCAGCCGGCAGGCGACGGCGACGTCGCTCGGCGCGAGGCGGAACCCGCCCTCGACGAGCCCGCCGAGCTGCCGCAGCAGCGCGGCGGCCGCCTCCGCGGCCTCCGTCTCGCCGAGGACGACGATCTCCCCGCCGCGCGCGGCCAGAGCCACGCCGAACGCCTGCTCGATCAGCCGCAGGTGGGCGTCGAAGTCCCCCAGGACGGCGCGGAAAACCTCGGGCGGAAGCCCCACGCGCGGGGCGTTCGACTGTCCTTCGTCAGTTCCTTCGCTCACGACGCTAAGTATCCAATGAACGGGCGCCCCGTCAATCAAGCGTCCCGATGCCGAGTTCCTTGAGCTGCAGCGCGTCCACCGGCGAGGGGGCGTCCGTCAGCAGGCAGGAGGCGCTGGTCGTCTTGGGGAAGGCGATCACGTCCCGGATCGAGTCGCGGCCGAGCAGCAGGGCCACGACGCGGTCGAGCCCGAGGGCGAGGCCGCCGTGCGGCGGCGCGCCGAAGCGCAGCGCCTCGAGCAGGAAGCCGAAGCGGGACTGCGCCTCGTCCGGCCCGATGCCGATCGCCTTGAACACCCGCCGCTGCACGTCCGGGCGGTGGATGCGGATGCTGCCGCCGCCGATCTCGACGCCGTCGAGGACGACGTCGTAGGCCCGCGCCCGCACCTTGCCCGGGTCGGTCTCGAGCAGGTCGAGGTCCTCGGGGTACGGCGAGGTGAACGGATGGTGGCAGGCGGCCCAGCGGTTCTCCTCCGGCGACCACTCGAAGAGCGGGAACTCGGTGACCCAGCAGAACTCGTGCCGTCCCGCGGGGATCAGCTTCTCCTCCGCGGCGATCTCCAGCCGGAGCGCGCCGAGGACGGCGCGGACAACGGCGAGCGGCGCGGCGACGAACAGCGCGAGGTCCCCTTCCTTCGCCCCGACCGCGGCGGCGAAGCGGCGCGCGCCGTCCGGGCCGAGCGCCTTCGCGCCCGGTCCCGAAGGACCGTCGGCGCCCCACTTCACGTAGACCAGTCCGCCGGCGCCGAGCGCCTTGGCCCGCGCCTCGAGCGCGTCGAGCTTCTTGCGGGTGAACGCCGCGCCGTTCGGCACGGCGAGGCCGCGCACGACGCCCCCCTCGGCCGCCGTCTTCTCGAAGACGGCGAAGCCGGAGTGCGCCGCGTCGGCGGTCACGTCGTGGATCTCGAGGCCGAAGCGGAGATCGGGGCGGTCGGAGCCGTAGCGGTCCATCGCCTCGGTCCAGGTGATGTGGCGGAACGGCGGCGCGACCTTCCAGCCGGCGACGGCGCCGACCTTCTCCAGCAGCGCCTCGGTGACGCCCATCACGTCTTCCGGCTCGACGAACGACATCTCGATGTCGATCTGCGTGAACTCGGGCTGCCGGTCGGCGCGCAGGTCCTCGTCGCGGAAGCAGCGGGCGATCTGGTAGTACCGCTCGCACCCCGCGACCATCAGCAGCTGCTTGAAGAGCTGAGGGCTCTGCGGCAGCGCGTAGAACTGGCCGCGCTTGACGCGCGAGGGGACGAGGTAGTCGCGCGCCCCTTCCGGCGTGGAGCGGGTCAGGATCGGCGTCTCGATCTCCCAGAAGCCGGCGCCGTGCAGCGCCTCGCGCGCGGCGCGCGTCGCCTCGGAGCGGAACTGCAGCGCCTCGCGCATCGTCTCGCGCCGCAGGTCGAGGAAGCGCCAGCGCAGCCGCGTCTCCTCCTGCGGCATCTGCTGGCCGGAGATCTGCAGCGGCAGGTCGTCGCACTCGGCGAGCACCTCGAGCGACGTCGCCTTCAGCTCGACCTCGCCGGTCGGCATCTTCGGGTTCACGTTCTCCGGCGTGCGCGGCACGAGCTCGCCGGCGATCTCGACGACGGTTTCCGGACGCAGCCCGCCGGCGCGGTCGTGCAGCTCGCCCGAACCGGGATCGAAGACGACCTGCAGCAGGCCGGAGCGGTCGCGCACGTCCACGAAGACCAGGCCGCCGAAGTCGCGGCGCCGGTGCACCCAGCCGTTGATCCGCACAACCTTGCCGACGTCGGTACCCCGCGGCGTCCCGCACGGGACGCGCGGCTGCTTCGAGCCGCTCATGCCTCTAGTCCTTCCCCGCGGCGCCGCCGCGGACAGTTTCAAGCAGGAGCGCGGCGAGGCGATCCGCGTCGAGCGGCGCCTCCGACTGCTCCCCGCTGGCCAGGTTCTTCAGCGTGACCGCGCCGCGCGCCAGCTCGTCGTCCCCCATCAGGACGGCGAAGCGGGCGCCCGAACGGCCCGCGCGCTTCATCTGCCCGCCGAGGCCGTGCCCCGTCGGATCCCACATCGTGCCGACGCCGCGCCGGCGCAGCTCCTGCACCAGCGGCAGCGCGCGTTCCCGCGCCGCGTCGCCGAGCGTGACGACGAACGCCTCGAGCTCCGGGTCGGCCGGCTTCTCGTCGAGGCCGGCCGCGATCAGCAGCCGCTCGATCCCCGCGGCCCAGCCGATGCCGGCGATCTTGCCGCCGCCCAGCTCCGCGATCAGCCCGTCGTAGCGGCCGCCGCCGAGCACGGCGTTCTGCGAGCCGAGCCCTTCGGCGCGGATCTCGAACGTCGTCCGCTTGTAGTAGTCGAGGCCGCGCACGAGCCCCGGATCGACCTCGTACGGCACGCCGAGGAGGTCGAGCCCCGCGCGCACGCCGTCGAAGTGGCGGCGGCAGTCGTCGCAGAGGTGGTCCACCGTGCGCGGCGCGTCGGCCAGCGCGGCGCGGCAGCGCTCGCTCTTGCAGTCGAGGACGCGCAGCGGGTTGCGGTCGATCCGCTTGCGGCAGTCCTCGCAGAGCGAAGCCTCCCGTTCGCGCAGCGCGGCGACCAGCTTCTCGCGGTAGGCCGGACGGCAGGCATCGTCGCCGATGCTGTTGACGAGCAGCTTCGGCGAGGCGACCCCCGCGGCGCGCGCGAGGTCGAGCGCGACGGCGATCACCTCGACGTCGGTCTCGGGCGACGACTCGCCGAAGACCTCGACGCCGGCCTGATGGAACTGGCGCAGGCGCCCCTTCTGCGGCCGCTCCTTGCGGAAGCAGGGGCCGAGGTAGTAGAGGCGCGTGATCCCCGCGCGGTCGAGCGAGTGCTCGACGTAGGCGCGGCAGACGCTCGCCGTGACCTCGGGGCGGAGGGTCAGCGAGTCGTCCCCCGTCTCGAAGGTGAACATCTCCTTGCCGACGATGTCGGTCTCCTGCCCCACCGAGCGGACGAAGAGGTCGGTCGTCTCGAGGTGCGGCGGCCGGATCTCGCGGAAGCCGTAGCGGCGGAACAGCTCGTGCGCGGCCAGCTCGAACCGGCGCCAGTGTTCGGTCTGGCCCGGGAGCAGGTCGTTGAAGCCGCGCAGCGATTGATAACGGGCAGCCACGTTCGTCTCCTTGCAGAGCGGAAGGATAGCCGCTTCCCCGGCCGCGCGCCGCGTCCCGCGGGGGCGGCGCGGCCGTTTCGCGCTATCCTCGCGCGATGCTCGCCCTAGCGCTCGCCCTCCTGCTGCCGACCGCCGCGGAGACCCCGCGGCCCGTCTCCGGCGTCGCCCCGACGGCCAAGCCGGAGTTCAAGCTGACCGTCGCCAAGGCGTGGGAAGCGCCGCTCGACGCGATCCCGCTCGGCGCGCCGCGCCTCGTTCCCGGCGCCGCGGGCGCGGCGACGGCGCTGCTGCGCCTGCCGGCGCGCGTCGAGGCCCGCAACGTCGCCGACGGGTCGCTCGCTTGGGCGCGCGCCGATCTGGCCGGCGCCGGTCTCGCCGACTGCCCGCCCGCCCCGACGCCGCTCGGCCCGGCCCTCGCCTGGACCGGAACGCTCCCCGCGGGGCCGCGGCTCCTGCTCCTCGCCCCTTCCGACGGACGCACGCTGGCCGAGATTCCGCTCGAAGCCGCCCCCGCCGGGCCGCCGACGCCGGTCGGCGACGCGGACGGAACGGTCTGGTACGTGCCGCTCGCCGAGGGGAAGGTCGCGGTCCTCGGGCCGGAGGGAAAGAACGGCGGCTGGTTCTCGCTCGGGCGGGAGATCGAGCCCCCCTTCGCGGCCGTCGCCGGACACGCGCTCGCGCTGGTGCGCCCTTCGATGGAGATGATCGTCGTCGGCGCGCCGTCGGCGAAGCCGCTGGCCCGCGGCGTCGTTCCGGGAACCGTCGTCGCCGCCGGCGCGCGCGTCTTCTTCGGCGCCGACCGCGCCGTCGCCGCGCTGCGCCACCGACAAGGCAAGGCCGAGCCGGTCGGCAAGGAGGTCTGGCGCCAGCGGCTCGGCGGCGCGATCACCGCCCCGCCCCTGCCGCTCGCCGACCGCGTCCTCGCCGCCTCGTGGGACACCAACGTCTACGCCTTCCGCGCCGTCAACGGCCACGAGCTGTGGCGGACGTCGATCGGCTCGCGCGTCGAGGCGCCGCTCGCGCTCTTCAAGGAGCGCTTCGTCCTCGCGCTGGCCGCCGGCTCGGCGACGATCCGCCTGCTCGACGCCGAGAAGGGGGCGCTCGTCGGGAAGATCGAGGGGGCGCCGGACGACGTCTTCCTCGGCGGCGCGG
>JAJFTU010000359.1 GCA_021372775.1 bacterium
GCCCAGCGCCGCAGCAGCGGCAGGAAGCCGCCGCCGCGCCGCTCCGCGGCGGAGCGCGGCGGCGCCGGAGGCAGCCAGCGCGCGGCGGCGAACGAGGAGCACGCGACGAGCGCGGCGCCGATCACGAACGCCCAGCGCCACCGCTCCGCGCCGAGCGCGAAGCCGCCGAGCAGCCGACCGCCGAGGCCGCCGGCGACGGTCGCCGAGACGTACGCGCCCATCGCCTCGCCGAGCCGCTCGGGAGGGAGGGCGCGCGCGAGGTGGACGACGAGGCAGGTCGTGAGCGCGGGGATGCAGAGCCCCTGCGCGAAGCGCGCGGCGACGAGCAGCGGCAGCGTCGGCGCGAAGGCCGACGCGAGGCCGAAGAGCGCGACGACCGCCCCGCCGACCGCGACGATCGGCTTGACGCGGTAGCGGTCGGCGAGCGCGCCGAACGGCAGGTTGGCGAGCGCGATCCCAAGCACGACCGCGGAGACGGTGAGCGAGGCCCGCGCCTCGTCCACGCCGAACTGCCCGGCGATCACCGGCAGCACCGGCTGCGTGATGTAGATCGTGGTGAAGGCGGCGGTGACCACCGCGAAGACCAGCGTCTTGAGGCCCGCCGCGTCGCGCTCGTTCATGGGCGCGCATTGTGCGCCCGGCGCCGCGTCCCGCCAGCGTTCCGCGGCGCGCGCGGACGCCGCGACGGCGGGCGGCGTCGCGGGGAGCGCAACTCCGCCGAAGCGTGTCGCGCCCCGGGCGCGCCCGAGGCGTTTGAAGCGCTCCGCGAAACGATTGAAACGCTGGCGCCGCCCCATCGGGCGCCGTATATGTGACCGCTCGGTCAGGTCTCTGACCGCGCGGTCAACGGAGGTATGCATGCCGCGGACTAAGCAGGAAGCGGTCGCCGAATTTCGCGTCGAGACGATCCTCGAGGCGGCGCACCGAGTCTTCAGCGCCAAGGGATACGAGGGCGCGACGATCCAGGAGATCGCCGAGGCGGCGGGAATCGCCAAGGGCACCGTTTACCTCTACTACGAGTCGAAGCTCGACCTCTACTGGGCGACGCTCAAGCAGGGAATGGAAGAACTGCGCGTCCAGACCGTCGCCGCCGTCGGCGCCGCAGCGACCCCCGAAGAGTCGATCCGCGCCTTCATCCGCACCAAGGCCGAGCACTTCGAGAAGCACCGTGACTTCTTCGCGATGTACTTCACGGAGTTCGGCCAGGCGCTCGTGATGCGCGCGCCCTGCCAGCAGGCGATCGACGACTCCTACATCGCCCAGACCGGAATCCTCGCCGAGGCCGTCGCCAAAGGGATCGAGCAAGGACGGGTCCGCCCGGTCAACGCGCGCGAGGTGGCGTTCGTGGTCTTCGACGTGACGCGCGGGTTGGTGGCGCGCCGCACGCGCGGCTGGTCCGACGCGACGCTCGACGAGGACATCGAGAGCGCCTTCGACTTCGTCTGGAAAGGGCTGGAGGCCCGATGATCGCTTCGCGCATCGCGGCCGTCGCCTGCGCCGCGGCCGTTCTCGCCGCGACCGGCGCGTCGGCGCAGGAGGCGCCCGCGGGGTCCGGCCTGACGCTCGCCGCGGCGGTGGCCCGCGGCCTCGAACGGAACGTCGCCGCGCGCCTCGCCGCGCAGCAGGTGCGGACGGCCGAAGGCGAGGCCCGGCTCGACCGCTCCGGCCTCCTCCCCGACGTCGAAGCGCACCTCTCCGCCGCGCGGCAGACCGTGGATCTCGAGAACTACGGCCTGCCGCTCGCCCCCGGCGAAAACCCGATCGTCGGTCCCTACAACGTGCTCGACGCGCGCGTCGGCGCCTCTCAGGCGCTCTGGGACGCCGAGGCGCTCGCCCGCGCCCGCGCCGGCCGCGGCGCCCTCGAGGCGGCGCGCCTCTCGGCGAAGGACGTGCGCGAGAGGACGGCCGCCGCCGTCGCCGCGCTCTACGTGCGCGCCGCCGTCGCCGCGCGGCGGATCGCCGAGGTCCGCGCGCAGCACGCCACGGCCGAAGCGCTGCTCGCCCGCGCCCGCGCCCTGAAGGAAGCCGGCGTCGCGCCGGGGATCGACGTGCTGCGCGCCGCCGTGCAGGAAAAGGCCGAGCGCCAGCGCGTGATCGTCGCCGAAACCGATTTCGCCAAGGCGAAGCTCGCGCTCGCGCAGGCGATCGAGCTGCCGCTGGCCGACGACCTGCGCCTCGCCGACGAGGTCGCCTACGCGCCGATCGCCGCGCCGGACGAGTCGGACGCGCTGCGCCGCGCCGCCGCGCGCTTCGACGTGCAGGCCGCGCGCGAGGAGATCCGCGCCGCGGAGAACGCGCGCGCGGCGGAGAAGGCGCGCTACCTCCCCTCGCTGCGTCTTTCCGCCGATCTCGGCCTGACCGGTCCCGACGCGCCGAGCCGCGAGCGCACCTACACCGTCGGCGCCGCGCTCAAGATCCCGCTCTTCGAGGCGGGGCGCACGAGCGCGCGGCTGCTCGCCGCCGACGCGCGGCTGGAGTCGGCCCGCGCCCGCGGCGCCGACCTCGCGGCGCGCGCCGAAGAAGAAGTCCGCGCCGCGCTGCTCGACGTCCGCGCCGCCGACGAGCGGGTCCACGTCGCGAACGACGCCGTCGACCTCGCCGCCGAGCAATTGCGCCAGGCGCGCGACCGCTTCGAGGCCGGCGTCGCCGACAACCTCGAGGTCGTGCAGGCGCAGGACGCCGCGGCGCGCGCGACCGACGACTACCTCGCCGCGCTCTACGCGCACAACCTCGCCAAGCTCTCCCTCGCCCGGGCCGTCGGCGACGCCGAAACGGCGGCGCCCCGGCTCTTCGGAGGCGCCCAGTGACCACCGGCCGAGAACCCGCCGAAGGAACAGAGGACCGCGTCCCGCTGCCCGTCCACGGGCTGCGCTCCGCGTTGCGCCGCCGCCCCGCCGCGCGGGCCGCGCTCGTCGTCGTCCTCGTCGCCGCGCTCGCCGCGGCGGGGCTCTACCTTTACCTGCATCTCGCCGGCCGCGAGTCCACCGACGACGCGCAGCTCGAGGGGAACATCGCCCCGGTCGCGGCGCGCGTCGGCGGCGTCGTCGTCGCGGTGCGCGTCGCCGACAACCAGCAGGTCGAGGTCGGAACGACGCTCGTCGAGCTCGACCCCGCCGACTACAAGGTCGCCGTCGCGCGGGCCGAGGCGGAGCTGGCCGACGCCGAGGCCGCGGCCCGCGCCGCGGCGCAGAACGTGCCGGTCGTCTCCGGCTCGACCGAAGGGGACGCCGCCGCGGCGCGCGCCCTCGCCCTCGGCGCGAGGCAGGACGCCGACGCGCAGTCGGCGCGCCAGCGCGAGGCCGAAGCGACGCTGACCCGCGCCGCGGCCGACCTCGAGCGCGCCCGGCGGCTCGTGCAGAAGGACGAGATCTCGCGCCAGCAGTACGACGCCGCGGTCGCCGCCGAGGCGGCCGCGCGCGCGGCGGTGGAGGGCGCGCGCTCCGCCGTCGCCGCGGCCGACGAACGCATCCGTCGAGCGGAGGCGCAGGTCCGCGCCGCGGACGCCTCGCGCGGCCAGGTCGGCGTCGTCGGCGCGCGCGCGGCGGCGGCGCAGGCGCTCGTCGGGCAGAAGCGCGCCGCGCTCGAGCAGGCGAAGCTCAACCTCTCCTACACGACGATCAGGGCGGCCGTGGGCGGCGTCGTGAGCAAGAAGAGCGTCCAGCCGGGACAGGTCGTCGCGCCGGGGCAGCCGCTGCTCGCGCTCGTGCCGCTCGACGACGTCTGGGTCGTCGCCAACTTCAAGGAGAACCAACTGCGCCGGATGCGTTCCGGACAGCGAGCGAGCGTCCACGTGGACGCCTACGGCCGCGACTACGAGGGGCGCGTCGAGAGCGTGGGCGGCGCGACGGCGGCGAAGTTCAGCCTGCTGCCGCCGGAGAACGCGACCGGCAACTTCGTGAAGGTCGTGCAGCGCGTGCCGGTGAAGATCGTGCTCGATCCCGGACAGGACGCGGAGCGCCGCCTGCGCCCCGGCCTGTCGGTCGTGCCGACCGTCTTCACCGACGGAGGAGGGGGCCGATGATTCGGGTGATCACGATCGCGCGCGAGTACGGCAGCGGCGGCGGCGCCACCGCGCGGCGGGTCGCCGCGCTCCTCGGCTGGCGGCTCGTGGACCGCGAGATCATCGCCGCGGCGGCGCGGGTCGCGCACCTCGCCCCCGAGGACGTCGCGGCGCTCGACGAGCATCCGACGCCGTGGCTGACGCGGATGATCAAGGCGTTTTGGCGCGGCGGGCCGGAGGGGTTCGCCGGCGCGCCGAACAAGGTCTTCGACGGCGAAGCGCTGGCCGACCTGACCCGGCGGCTGCTCCTCGACCTCGCCGACGAAGGAGACTGCGTCGTCGTCGGCCGCGGCGCGCAGTGCGCGCTCGCCGGCCGCGAA
The DNA here is from genome assembly GCA_021372775.1 of bacterium. Taxonomy (NCBI): domain Bacteria; species bacterium. Next base: position 4,381 of record JAJFTU010000359.1, read on the forward strand.
GACGCCTTCCACGTCTTCGTCCACGCGCCCCGCGCCGAACGGTTCGCCCGCATCCGCCCGCTCTACGCCGACGACGCCGACGCCGAGGAGGCGCTCGACCACGTGGACCGCGACCGCGCGCGCTACGTGCAACGGGCCTACGGCCGGCGCCGACTCGACCCGGACCTCTACGACCTGATGGTCAACACGCGCCTCGGCGTCGAACGCTGCGCGGCGGCGATCCTCGCCGCGGCCGGCCTCGAGGCGCGCCCGCAGTGAGCGCGGCGGCGGCGGCGGTCGGCGCGCCGCGGACGATCAATCCTTGGATCGTCGCGGCCGCGGTGATGGCGAGCACCTTCATGGAGGTGCTCGACACGACCGTCGTCAACGTCGCCCTCCCCCACGTCGCCGGCTCGCTCTCCGTCTCGCCCGACGAGGCGACCTGGGCGCTGACGTCGTATCTCGTCGCCAACGCCGTCGTGCTGCCGATGACCGGCTGGCTCGCCGGGCTGATCGGCCGCAAGCGGCTGCTGATGCTCTCGGTCGGCGGCTTCACCCTCTCCTCGCTGCTCTGCGGCCTCGCGCCGAACCTCGGCTTCCTGATCGCCTTCCGCATCATGCAGGGCGCCACGGGCGGCGGCCTGCAGCCGCTCTCGCAGGCGATCATGCTCGAGGTCTTCCCGCCGAAGGACCGCGGCAAGGCGATGGCGTTCTGGGGCGTCGGGATCGTCGTCGCCCCGATGCTCGGGCCGGTGCTCGGCGGCTGGCTCACCGACAACTGGAGCTGGCGCTGGGTCTTCTACATCAACCTGCCGATCGGGCTGGCCGCGCTGCTGATGACGCAGCTCTTCGTCTTCGACCCGCCGTACATCAAGCGGCGCGGCGCGCGGATCGACTACTGGGGGCTCGGGCTGCTCGTCCTCGGCATCGGCGCGCTGCAGATCATGCTCGACAAGGGGCAGCAGGAGGACTGGTTCGCCTCGCGCTTCATCATCGTCCTCGCCGTCCTCGCCGTCGTCGGCCTGATCGGCCTCGTCGTCCGCGAGCTGCGGGCCGAGCACCCGATCATCGACCTGCGCATCTTCAAGATCGGGACGTTCGCCGCCGGCGTCGGCTTCGTCACGCTGCTCGGCTTCGTCCTCTACGGCAGCACGGTGCTCGTGCCGCTGCTGCTGCAGACGCTCCTCGGCTATCCCGCGCTCGACTCGGGGCTGGCGACGCTCCCGCGCGGCCTGGCCAGCTTCTTCACCCTGCCGATCATCGGGATGCTCATCGGACGGGTCGATCCGCGGCGGCTGCTGACGATCGGCCTGCTCCTGACGACCTACTCGCTCTGGATGCTCTCCCACATCAACCTCGACGCGGGATTCCCGCAGTTCGTCGTCGCGCTCTTCCTGCAGGGGATGTCGCTCAGCATGACCTTCACGCCGCTGACGACGATCACGACGGCGCCGATCCCCAAGGAGCGGATGGGGAACGCGACGAGCATCTACAACCTGATGCGGAACATCGGCTCGTCGTTCGGCGTCGCCGCGGTGACGACGATGCTCGCCCGCCGCGGCCAGTTCCACCTGCACCAGCTGGCCGGCCAGGTGAACGCCTACGCCCCCGCGGCGCAGGAGCGCCTCGCCGGCGTCGCCGCCGCGCTGCAGGCGCGCGGCGCGGACGCGGCGACGGCCGCCGGACAGGCGCGCGCCGTCGTCTACGGCGGCATGCAGCGGCAGGCCTCGATGCTCTCCTACAACGACGCCTTCCTGATCCTCGCCGCGCTCTACCTCTGCCTGCTGCCGCTCGTCTTCCTGATGCGCCGCCCGCCCCGCCACGGCGGGCCGCCCGCGGGCGCGCACTAAGTCGGAAGCGCGCCGCGGCGCCGAGGGCCGCGCCCCGCGCGCCCGCTCAGAAGCGCATCGCGGCGCCGAGAGTGTAGACGTCGGTGTCGCGGCTGTAGTCGGTCACGATCCTCGTCCACGCGAGGCGGGCCGACCACGGGCCGGCGATCCGCACCGCGGCGCTCATCCCGGCGATCCCCGCGACGCCGCGGCGCCCCTCGCTCTCCCCTTCCTCCGCCGGGCGGCGCCGGTCGAGATTGCCGTAGAGGCCGAGCCCGACGCCGAGGCGCAGCGCGCCGTTCCACGCCGGCCGCACCAGCCAGAGCTGCGAGGCGACGCCGTCGCGGCGGATCAGCTCGTTGCTCCCCTCGTTGAGGAGCGTGATCGACCACTCGCTGTAGCGGCCGAGATCGTGGCGGAACTCGATCCCGCGGGCGCGCGCCTTTTGGCTGGCGAACGTGTTGACCGTCGTGCCGCCGACGAAGACGTTCAGCTCCTGCCCGCGCCGCCACTCGTCGGGGCCGGGCTCGCGCCGCTCCGGCGGCGGCAGCGCGCCCCACGAGCGCGTGCCGAGCCGCAGGCCGATCCCGGCGAGGAACGTCGTCGCGTCGACGCTCCGCTCCGACGAGACGTGGTTGACGACGAGCCGCGCGAACAGCGGCCCGCGCGCGTAGTAGGTCGCCGCGAGGCTGTAGATCGGCCGGCGGTCGTGCACGTTCGCCGACCCGCCGTCCGCGCCGGCCTGCGTGTCGTAATAGCGGTAGATCCCGCCGCCCGCGGCGAGCCAGAGCCGGTCGTCGAACAGCGGCAGCCGCGCCCAGGCCTGCGCCGAAAGACCGTCGCGGTGGTGTCCCGGCGGATGTCCCTCGTTGAGGTAGGCGATCGACCAGGCGAGATGGCGGGTGATCGACTGCCGATAGTCCACCGACCAGGCGTAGGAGCTGTCGCGCGTCTCGGACACGAAGGTGCGGCCGAGCAGCAGCCCGGCCTCCTGCGCGCGCGCGGCGGGAGCGGCGCAGGCCAACGCGGCGAGCGCCGCGGCGAACGCGAGCTTCATCGGGCTCTCCGCGCCGGGCGCGCCGCGGAGGGCGGGCCGGCGGACGCGCGAGTTTACCCTCGCCGCGCGAGGCGGGCGCCCCCCGCGCCGCCGCGCGCGGAGCGGGACCTCAGAAGCGCACGCCGGCGCCGAGCGTGTAGACGTCGGCGTCGCGGTGGTAGTCGGTGACGATCCGCGTCCAGGTGACGCGGGCCAGCCACGGGCCGGAGAGGCGCACGGCGGCGGTGATGCCGACGATCCCGGCCAGCCCGCGCCGCCCTTCGGTCTCGCCGTCCGCCTGCAGGCGGCGCTTGTCGAGGTTGCCGTAGAGTCCGGCGCCGAGGCCGAGGCGCAGCGCGCCGTCCCGCGCCGGGCGCACGACCCAGAACTGCGAAGCGAGGCCGTTGCGCCGGATCAGCTCGTTGCTCCCTTCGTTGAGCAGCGTGATCGACCACTCGGCGTACCGGCCGACGTCGTGGCGGAACTCGATCCCGCGGGCCCGCGCCTTCTCGCTGCCGAAGGTGTTGACGGTCGTCGAGCCGACGAAGAGGTCGAGCTCCTGCCGCGCCGGCTTCGTCTCCGGGCCGGGCATCCGCGGCCCCGGCCGCGGCGGCGCGCTCCACGACGGTGCGCCGAGGCGCAGCCCGATCCCCGCCAGGACGACGGTCGTGTCCCGCCAGCCGTCGGTCGGGACGTGCTGCACGGAGAGCCGCGCCGACCACGGCCCGCCGAGGTAGTAGTTCGCGGCGAACCCGTAGATCGGCGCCGCGCCGTGCACGTTTTCCGACGCGCCGTCGGCGCCGCGTTGCGTGTCGTAGTGGCGGTAGACGCCGCCGCCGACCGCCAGCCACAGGCGGTCGTCGAAGAGCGGCAGCTTCAGCCAAGCCTGCGCGGCGAAGCCGTCCCGGTGGTGTCCCTCGAGATGGCCTTCGTTGAGGTGGGAGATCGACCACGCCCAGTGGCGCGTCAGCGACTGGCTGAAGTCGATCGACCAGGCGTACGAGCCGTCGTCGTCGCCGGAGACCGCGGTCCTGCCGCCGGACAGGCCGATCTCCTGCGCGCGCGCCGCCGGAGCCGCGAGCGAAAGCGCGGCGACGGCCGCGACCAACGCGAAACGCATCGAACCTCTGCGTCGGCGCCGCGATGCAGGCGGCGCGGGAGGAGAGGGCAGACGCCGTCGATTCTACCGGGCGGCGTCCCGTCGCGCCCCGCGCGACGCGGCCACGACGCGGCGATGCGGTCACGATGCGGCGATGCGGCCACGATGCGGCGACGGCGGCGCGAGGCGCGCGGCGTTCAGGCGCCCCGCGCGTTCACCACGGCAGATGCTTGCCGTCGCGGAAGAAGCCGCCGGTCGGGCCGTCGTCGGGCAAGGTCGCCAGCCAGACGATCGTCTCCGCGCCCTCCTCGGGGGTCAGCTCGGCCTCCGGCCCGCCCATGCGGGTCTGGACCCAGCCGGGGCAACAGGCGTTGACCTTGACCAGCGGCCCCGCCTCGGCCGCGAGCTTGACGGTGAGGGCGTTGAGCGCGGCCTTGGAGACGCAGTAGGCGGCCGGCCCTTCCAGCCCCTCGCCGAACGAGCCGCAGCCGGAGGAGACGTTGACCACCCGCCCCCGCCCCGCCGCCCGCATGCCGGGGATGAAGGCGCGGGCCAGCGCCAGCGGGCCGAAGACATGGACCTCGAATGCGGCGCGGAGCAGATCGTCGCCGCGGGCCATCAGCGACCCCTCGGGGAAGATGCCGGCGTTGTTGACGAGCGCTTCGACGCGGATCTGCGCCGCGGCGAGGTCCTCGACGCAGCGCCGAATGCTCTCCGGGTCGGCGACGTCGAGCTCGACCGCGCGGACCGGCAGCCGCCGCTCGCGCAGCGCGCCGGCCGCCTCCTCGCCGAGCCGCGGGTCGCGCGCGCCGAGCAGGACCTCCACGCCGCGGCGCGCCAACGCTTCCGCGACGGCCAGCCCGATGCCGCGGTTCCCGCCCGTGACCAACGCCGTCCGCACCGTCTCGCCCATCGCGCCGCCCTCCGCAAGCCGCTTGGAAGGTACGGCGCGCCGCGCGCGGGTGCGCCGCGTCGGCGGACGGCGCGTCGGCCCCTCGTCCCGACGACGACCGCCTCCCGCCGCCCGCGGAGACTCCCGCGCCCCTTGCGTTGGGCGGCGGGCGCGGCGTTGACGCCGATCCGCGCGGCGGGCGATAGTGCGGCGTCGCGCGGAGGCCGTCGGGCGCCGCGGGGGGAGAGCCAAATGTCGATGCGTACGCCGCTTTGCGCCGCCGCCGTCCTTCTGTCCGCCCTGGCCTTCGCCGTGGCGGAGGAGCCGTCCAAGCCCGCCGCCGAAACCGCAACGGCCGCCGCCGCGTCGCCGGCGTTCAAGGAGACGCCGCAGAGCATGGAGGCGCGCAGCTCCGCCGCGCCGCTCGTTCGGGAGGCGTTGGTCAAGTGGAGCGGCCAGGACGCGCGCGGGGCGCTCACGCTGTTCAATGAGGCAGTCGGCATGGCGCCGAACGATCCGCTGATCCTGTGGATGCGCGGCGAGTTCTTCCGCAGCGCCGCGGAGCGGACGAGAGACACGCCGGAAGGAAGGGACATGGCCGAGCGTCTCAAAGAGGCGGCGGCGAAGGACTACCACGCCGCCGTGGCGGCCGCCCCCGACAGCATGGCCGCCGCCGATTCACTGGACTCGCTCGAAGCGCTGCGCGGACGCGACCTTTTCCCGGAGACGCCGCTGCTCTGCCCGCCCGAAGACGTCGCCGCGGTCGGCAATGCGCAGCGGTTGGTCGCCGAGCAGAAGTACGAGGAAGCCAAGGCGCTGTTCCGCGACGCCGCGGACCGCTGCCCGAATTCCGCGCAGTTCTGGGTCTCCTTCGGCGGCGCCTTCTTCGCGGCCGGCGACTTCGCCATGGCCAAGACGATCTTCGCCCGCGCCGTCGAGGCCGACCCGTGGAACCGCCAGGCGGCGCGGTTTCTCGCCGACGCGGAGCGCAAGCTCGGCAACGCGGACGAGGCGCTGCA
>JAJFTU010000360.1 GCA_021372775.1 bacterium
TGCCTTTCCGCCGATGGCGCCGACGCCAGCGAGGACGGGAGCGGGCGGGGGACACCGCTTGTCGTCTCCGGCGTGGACCTCTACAACGCGGCCGAGACGCCCGCCGTCCGTCGCCTCACGCCGCGCGAGTGCGAGCGGCTCCAGGGATTCCCCGACGACTGGACGCTCGTGGACTGGCGGCACGGCAAGCCGGCCTCGGACGGCCCGCGCTACAAGGCGATCGGGAACTCGATGGCCGTCCCGGTGCTGCGGTGGATCTTGACCCGGCTCGAGGCGGAGAAGCGGCGCGTCGATCGGCGCGTGAAGGGGAGGAAGGCGTGACTGCGAAAGGCTACCGCGAAGTGCTCGAGGACGCGGAGCGCCGCGTCGAGGATCTGCTCCGGGGGCTCTGCCCGGCCCGCGAGTTCTGCGACGAGTGCCGGCCGAAGCGCGAGGCGGCGGAGGCCCTGGCCGCCGACGTCGCCCGCCTGCGGACGCTGGTCGAGCGCGGCGACGTGCCGCTCGAGGGGGCGCGCTGATGGGCGAGGTCTTGGACTTCGAGACGGGCAGGCCGCTCGAGGCCGTTCGGCTGCTCTGCCCGTCCTGCGGCTGCCTGCGGGCGATCGCCGTCCCGCGCGGCGAGCCGGCCCCGCCGTGCCATCGCTGCGGCAGCGAGGCCGAGCCGCTGCGCCTGGAGCCGCGGGAGGCCGAGCTCGTCGAGGCCGTCTTCAAGGGCGTCCTGAGCATCCTCTCCATCGTCGGCGTCGTGCCGCGCACGGCGAAGGGTTGACGATAGCATAAACTTGCGGCAGGATGGGGCGACGGAGGCGGAATGGCGACGGCGGAGATCGAGGCGCCCCGCAAGCGGCGGCGCGGGGCGGACGACGGCGGGGCGGCGGCGGCGAAGCTCGCGGAGAGCGGGCTGACGCCGGAGCAGGGCGCGGCGCTCGGAATGGCGTACCTCGAGGACGCCGATGCGGCGCATCCTGGAGCGGGCTACGAGGCGCGGCCGGCGCTGAGAATCCCCTACTTCGGCCTCGACGGCGGGCCGCTCGCGGCCGCGCCGAAGTGGCCGCAGTTCGAGCGGGTGCGCTACCTCGGGCCGAAGACGGAGAGCTTCGCCGCGGTCGCCGGCGCGAAGGAGCGCCGCTACGCCCAGCCTCCGGGGACCGGCGTCTGCGCCTACCTCCCCCGCGTGCTGCCGTGGAAGACGATCGCGTCGGACCCGGCGCGCGACCTCGTGATTACGGAGGGCGAGCTCAAGGCGTCCTGCGCCGCCGTCCGCGGCTTCGCCGCCGTGGGCCTCGGCGGGGTCTGGAACTTCCGCTGCCCGACGACCGGCGTCCTGTTCCTGCCGGAGCTCGAGGCGATCGACTTCCGTCGCCGGCGCGTCCACGTCGTCTACGACAGCGACGCGCGCACCAATCCCCACGTCTGCGACGCGCTGAACGCGCTGGCCGAGGAGCTGCGCCTCCGCGGCGCGCTGCCGCAGATGGTCGCCCTACCCGACCTGCCGGGGAAGGCGAAGGTCGGCCTCGACGACTTCATCGTCGCCGAGGGGACGGACGCCTTCGTCGCCCTGCTCGACGAGGCCGAGCCGCTGACGATGGCCGCCGAACTGTGGAAGCTGAACGAGGAGGTCGTCTACGTCCGCGACCCCGGCGTCGTCGTGGCGCGGGCGGACGGGCGCAAGCTGGCCCCGGCCGCCTTCGTCGCCCACGCCTACGCCGCGCGGGTCTGCGCCGAGCGCACGGTGAAGAAGGACGGGTCCGTCAGCTTCAAGCGCGTCCCCGCGGCGCCGAAGTGGATCGCCTGGCCGTACCGCCGCGAGGCGGCGCGGATCGTCTTCGCGCCCGGCCAGCCGCGGGAGGCCGAGGTCGGCGGGGAGGTCTGCTGGAACGACTGGCCCGGCTGGGGCGTGCAGCCGAAGAAGGGCGACGTCGGACTCTTCCGCCGGCTCGTGGACCATCTCTTCGAGGGCGCGGACCCGGCCGATCGGCGATGGTTCCTCGACTGGCTGGCCTGGCCCCTCCAGCACCCCGGCGAGAAGCTGTTCACGGCCGCCGTGGTCCACGGCGTCGGCCAGGGCACGGGCAAGTCCTTGCTCGGCTACACGATCGGCAAGATCCACGGCGCGGGCTTCTCCGAGATCAATTCGGAGCACCTTCGCGCGCCGTTCAACGAGTGGCTGGTCAACAAAACCTTCATCCTCGGCGACGACGTGACCGGCCAGACGAGCCGCCGGGACGCCGACCTGCTCAAGAAACTCGTGACGCAGAAAACGCTCCGCGTCAACCAAAAGTACGTCCCGAGCTACGAAGTCGCCGACTGCGCCAACTACTACTTCACGAGCAACCAGCCCGACGCGATCTTCCTCGAGGACGAGGACCGGAGGTATTTCATTCACGAAGTCGTCGCCGACCGCTTGCCGGCCGACTTCGCCCGCGCCTACGACGAGGAACTCTGGCACGGCGGCCTCGCCGCCGCGGTCTTCGCCAACCTCCTCGACCGCAACCTGGAGAAGTTCGACCCGCGGGCCGCGGCCCCGGCGACGCGGGCCAAGGAGAAGATGACCAGCCTCGTCCGCTCGGACCTCGGGTCGTTCGTCGCCGCGCTCCGTGAGGCGCCCGACCAGACGCTCCGCCTCGGCGGCATGGTCCTGCGGTCGGACCTCTACACGAGCGCCGAGCTGCTCGGGATCTACGACCCCGCCGGCAAGACGAAGACGACCGCCGGCGGCGTCGGCCGCGAGCTGGCCCGGCAGGGCTTCCTCCTCGCCGCCGGCGGCTCGCCGGTTCGCGTGGAGGCGGAGCAGAACCGCTATTGGGCGATCCGCCGCGGCGACGCCTGGCGCAAGGCGACGACGAAATCGGTCGCCGCCCACGTCGTCGCCGCCCGCGTCCAGGGCGTCATGAAGCCGCTCGAGGGAAAAAAATACTGACGGGAAGGGGTTGACGAAACCGTCAACCCGTACCATGCTTTCGTCCGGCGGGAGAGGGAGCCGCCGCGGAGGGTTGACGAATGGCGATGCAAGTCCCGAACAAGGTGCTGGCGATGATGGTCGGGCGGTACGCCCCGCCCGTCGTCGCCATCTCGATCGACGCGCCGGCGACGAGCCGGATGCCGGACGGGTCGTCGGCCAAGGTGACGATGGGCGACCTGCTGCCGGAGTTCCGCTGCGACGCGACGCAGGAGGATGCGATCATCCTCGGCGAGCGCCGCGAGGCGCTGCGGGCGGCGATCGCCGCGCTGCCGACGCCGCAGCGGACCTGCATCGAGGGCCGGCTGCGCGGGCTGACGCTGGCCGACGTCGGCGCGGCGATGGGCCGCTCGCGCGAGCGGGCGCGGCAATTGGAGCGCGACGCGCTGGCCGCCCTGCGGGCGGCCCTGGCGCGGTTCGGCGCGACGGGAACGGGCAGCTTGGCGCAGAAGCGCCGGCGCTGGGACGACTAGGAGGGGCCCGGACTATGGAAACGACCACGATTCTGACGCCGCAGGAAATCGAAGGACTTCGCGCCGCCGGCCGCGCGCCCGGCGAGACGCTGCTCGAGTTCGTCGGGCGGCTGAACGCCTCGCGGCGTCGCGCCCAGGGCGAGGTCGCCGAGGCGCTGGCGATCGTCCAGCGCGAGATGGAACTCGAGCCGGGCACGCGGCTGGCGGAGGCTGTGGAGATGCTCGCCGCGGACGACCGGGAGCTCGCTCGGCGCCTCGAGGAGAGCACCATCACCGCCTTGCAGGAGGCCAACGAGCACGAGGAGGCGGAGGCCGAGCGGAAGGCGAAGACGGAGGAGCGGGAGCGGCGGTTCGCCGCCGAGGTCGCCGAATGGCGGCGGAAGTGGCAGGAGCGGGACGCGGAGCTGGCCGACCTGTGGGGCCGCCTGGCCGACCTGCGGAAGCGCCTCGACGTGCAGCTCGCCGCCGTCAAGAGCATCGGCCGGACGGCCGCGTCCGTCCTGGAGGGGGACGCCGAGGCGGAGAAGGCGAACGCCGCGGCGCGGCAGGACCGCGAGAAGACCGCCGCGCTCGAGGAGGAGGCGCGACGGGCGAAGGACCACGCGCGCCGCACGGGCAAGGACGCCTCGTTCCCGTTCCGCTACGGTACGGATCGCGGCATGGAGGGCGACGAGACGTTCGTCCTCCGCTTCATCAAGTTCTGAGTCTCGGGGAGAACGGAGACGGCCATGAAAAGGTTCGTGGAGGTCGCGGCCGGCAAGCGGGGCTCGGGCGTGTTCCGCAAGGACACGCCCTACGGCCTCGCCCAGCACGCGCTCCTCGCCGGGCGCAAGGACGAGACGATCGTGCGGTCGCTGCTGCGGGCGTATCCCGACCTGCCCGACGCGAAGGCGTGGAAGATCCTGTGGTGGTGCCGCGGCTACCTGCGGCGGAAGGGGCTCCTCGAGCCGCGGGGCGGAAAATAAATTCCGCCCCGCCCCTTGACGGGGAGCGGGTTGATGGTAGCATCAAGTCGTCGGGCAGGGCGCCCGGCGCCGGAGGCGAAGACGATGACGGCGACGAAGGTCAAGGGAACCACGGCGGCGAAGCTGGCGAAGCTCGCCGACGAGCTGTTCGAGGCGCGCGAGCGTCGGCTCGCGCTCCAGAAACAAGCGGAGGAGATCCAGTCCCGCGAGCGAGAGCTCAAGGCGCTGCTGATCGCCGAGATCCCGCTCACCGGCGCGACCGGGGTGGCCGGCAAGCTGGCCGCCGTCAAGGTGGCCGAGAAGCAAGTCCCCCAGGTGTCGGATTGGCCGGCCCTCTACGCGCACATCAAGAAGACCGGCAGCTTCGAGCTGCTCCAGCGGCGCGTGTCCGAGGGGGCGGTGAAGGACCGTTGGGCCGAGGACGAGTCCGTTCCGGGCGTGGAGTGCGTCAAGATCGTTGACTTGTCCGTGTCGAAAGTGAAGTAAAGGAGAGAGACGACGATGGGAAAGAAGGTCAAGAGCAACGCGCTTGTCCCCGTCGAGGAGAACGGCGGGCTGGTGAAGTGGGACGAGGAGCTGGCGAAGCTCACCGCGCAGGCGGCGGAGGCCGTGGCCGGGATCGGCGGCGGGTCGTTCCTCTCCCTCCGCGGCGGGCAGCTCTCCTACGGCGGCCAGGTCATGCCGGGCAACACGTGCGCGGCCGTGATCCTCGACTTCGTGAACGAGAACATCTTCTACGGGGCGCGCTTCGACCCCGACCAGCGGCTCTCGCCGAAGTGCTACGCCTTCGGCCGCGATCCGCAGCGGATGACGCCGTACCCCGACGTCGAGGAGCCGGTTCACGACTCCTGCCGCGAATGCCCGAACAACGCCTGGGGGACCAGCGACACCGGGCGCGGCAAGGCGTGCAAGAACACGATGCGCCTCGCGCTGATCCCGGCCGGGACGTACCGCCAGTCTACGAACGACTTCGACCTGTTCGACAAGGCGGAGCAGTACCAGGGGGCCGACCTGGCCTTCCTCAAGATCCCCGTCACCTCCGTCAAGGCGTTCGGCACCTACGTCAAGAACCTCGCCGGCGTCATGAAGACTCACCCGGTCGGCGTGGTCACGCGCATCAAGGTCGTGCCGGACGGCAAGACGCAGTTCCGCGTCGAGTTCGAGCCGATCGCCAAGCTGCCGGCCGCGATGATCCCGGTCGTCCTCGCCCGCCACAAGGAGGCGACGGCCGCGATCGAGTTCCCCTACCAGGCCGTCGCCGAGCAGCCCGCCCCGGCCGCCGCGGCGAAGCCGAAGGGCCGCCGCAAGTTCTGAGTCCAACGGGGCGGCCTCCGGGCCGCCCCTTCCGTCAGACGGGAGGCTGGCATGGCGAAGAGACTGCCCTGCCCGACGACGATCGACTTCGAGACGAGGCCGATCGGCCGGCGGCCGGAGTATCCGCCGGTCCCGGTGGGCGTGGCGATCAAGCCTTGGAAGCGCAAGGCGCGCTACCTGGCTTGGGGACACCCCGAGGGGAATAACTGCACGCTCGAGCAGGCGAAGAAGGAGCTCCGCAAGGTTTGGGAGAAGTCGAAGTGCCTGCTGTTCCACAATGCCAAGTTCGACGTGGACGTCGCGGAGACGCACATGGGCTGCCCTCGGCGCCCGTGGCACGCAATCCACGACACGCTGTTCCTGTTGTTCCTCCACGATCCCGACGCGAAGGCGCTGGGGCTCAAGGAGGCGGCGGAGGCGCTGCTCTCCATGCCGCCGGAGGAGCGCGACGCCGTGTCCGACTGGCTGGTCGAGCGCCAGCCGGTCGAGGGGCGCCGTCTCACGACGAAGGCGGCGCGGGCGTGGATCTGCCTCGCCCCCGGCGAGCTCGTCGGCCGCTACGCGATCGGCGACGTCGAGCGGACGGAGCTGCTCTACCGCGCGCTGCTGCCGGAGATCGAGCGCCGCGGAATGTCCGACGCCTACGACCGCGAGCGGCGGCTCCTGCCGATCCTGCTCGACGCCGAGCGCCGCGGTATGCGCGTGGACGCGAAGCGGCTGGCCCAGGAGATCCACCGCGGAAACGAGACGCTGGGCCGGGTCGAGGGCTGGCTGCGGCGGAAGCTCGGCGACGTCAACCTCGACGCGAACGCGGCGGTCGGGGAGGCTCTCGTCGCCCGCGGCTACGCCGACGCGGCCGCGATGGGCGTGACCAAGACGGGGAAGCTGGCGACGCACAAGGACGCGATCGCCCGCGGCCTCGGCGTCACGCCGCTCGCCGGCGTGCTCCGCTACCGGAACGCGCTCTGCACCTGCCTCCGCACGTTCATGGAGCCGTGGCTCGAGATGGCCTACGCGAGCCCCACGGGGGACCGGATCTACACCGAATGGTCCCAGGTCCGCCGGCCGAACGAGCGCGAGGCGGGGCTGTCCGGGGCGCGCACGGGGCGGCTGTCCTCGAGCCCGAACTTCCAGAACCTCCCGAAGCCCTTCGGCGAGCTGTTCCACTCCGCCGAGGGCGACGGGCTGCCACGCTGCCCGATCAAGGGCCTCCCGCCGCTGCCCGAGGTCCGATCCTTCGTCGTCCCCGACGAGGGCCGCACGCTGATCGACCGCGACTACTCCCAGCAGGAGCTTCGCATCCTCGCCCACTTCGAGGGCGGCGCCCTCCAGACCGCCTACGAAGAGAATCCCTGGCTGGACGTCCACGAGCACGCCCGCCGCATGATTAACCGGATGCTGGCGACGGACTACAAGCGCGGCCTTATCAAGACCGTGGGCTTCGGGCTGATCTACGGCATGGGCGTGGCCTCGATGGCGGAGAAGGCGAAGACGTCGCTGGCCGACGCGGCCGCGGCGAAGCGCGCCTACCTCGCCGGCTTCTCCGGGCTCAAGGATATGCAGGACGAGATGCGCCGCCGGGCCGCGGCGGGCGAGCCGATCCGCACCTGGGGCGGCCGGGAGTATTACTGCGAGCCGCCGCGGCTCGAGCGCGGCGAGGTCCGCACGTTCGACTACAAGCTCGTGAACCGGCTGGTCCAGGGCAGCGCGGCCGACGCGACGAAGGAGGCCACGATCCGCGCGGTCGAGGCGCTCGAGGCGCTCGGCGCGCGATTCATCCTCACGGTCCACGACGAGCTGATGTTCGACTGCCCGGACGACCGGGTTGGCGAAGCGATGGAAGTCTTGTCCGGGGCGATGGCCTCGCTCGACTTCGACGTGAAAATGCTGTCGGAAGGCAAGCTCTCCAAGGAGAGCTGGGCCGCCATGAAGCCCTACGACAAGGCGGGCGAGAGGGTCGTCGCATGAGGAAGCCGAAAGGATGGGCGGAGGCCGTGGGCGCGCCGGCGAAGGCCGAGGTCGCGCTCTCCACGTGGAGCATCTCGCGCCTCCACGATTGGGAACGCTGCCCGCGCTACGCGATGTACCGCCACGGGCTCAAGCTGCCCGAGCCGAAGGGGCCGGCGCTCGAGCGAGGGATCGCCGTCCATGCGCTCGCCGAGGCGTACTTGAAGGCGGAGGAGCCGCCGCGCCGCGTGCCGGCCGAGCTGTCCAAGTTCGCCCCGCAGTTCCGCGCGCTGAGGAAGAAGGAGGCGCAGTCCGAGGTCCGCTTCGCCGTGACGGAGAAGTGGGAGCCTCGCGGCTTCTTCGACCGCGACGTCTGGCTGCGGTGCGTCGCCGACGCGCTGGTGATCGACGGCGACAAGGCGCGGATCGTGGACTTCAAGACCGGCAAGAAGCGCGACGGCTACGACGACCAGCTCGAGCTCTACGCCGTGTCCGTCTTCCTCCACTTCCCCGCGGTCGAGTCCGTCCAGGGCGAACTCTGGTTCCTCGACACGGGGGAGATGGTGAAGGTCCGCGTCAACCGCGACCGCCTCGAGGAGTTCCTCGCCTTGTGGACCGTGCGGCCGCTGCCGATGCTCGAGGACCGGATCTTCCCCTCGCGCCCCGGCTGGTACTGCCGCTACTGCCACTACCGCCGCGACAACGCCGGCCCGTGCGAACACTGATCCGGCGGGAGGCGTCCATCGAACGGGCGGCGTGCCGCGAGGCGCGCCGCCTGGGGATCGAGCCGCTGAAAATGTCGTTCGGGAAGGGCTGGCCGGATCGCCTCTTCCTCGTGCCGGGCGGGCGGCCGGTCTTCGTGGAGTTCAAGAGCGTCCGCGGCAAGACGACGCCGCTTCAAGACCTCCGCATCGCGCGGTTGAAGGAGCTGGGCTATGACGTGTACGTCTCGAACGACGCCGGAGAAGTCGGCGCTCTCCTGCGGGCGGCCTTGGAAGCCGCACAAGTACCAGGTCCGCGCGATGCGCTGGCTGGTCCAGCACGCCGCCGCGGCGCTGTTCCTCGACCCCGGCCTCGGCAAGACGTCGATCGCTCTCGGGGCGTTCAAGGTGCTCAAGGAGAAGGGCGTCGCCCGTAGGGCGCTGGTCGTCGCTCCGCTCCGCGTCTGCCACAACGTCTGGCCGGCGGAGCTCGAGAAGTGGGCCGACTTCCACGGCCTGTCTCTGAGCGTGCTCCACGGGCCGCGGAAGGAGGAGCGGAGGGACGACGGCGCCGACGTCCACGTCGTCAACCCGGAGGGCCTTCCCTGGCTGCTCGGGGCGCGCGACGCGGCGGCCGGCGGCGGCTGGGGATCGAAGCGTTCGCTGGCCGGCCTCGGCTACGACACGCTGGTCATCGACGAGCTGTCGAAGTTCAAGCACGCGACGACCCAAAGGTTCAAGCTCCTAAAGCCCTACCTGCCGATGTTCGCCCGCCGCTGGGGCCTCACCGGCTCGCCGGCGGCGAACGGGCTGCTCGACCTCTTCGGCCAAGCCTACGTCCTCGACCTCGGGAACGCGCTCGGCCGCTACGTCACCCACTACCGGACGGAGTTCTTCCAGCCGCTCGACCCGAACGGCTGGGAGTGGGGCCTCCAGCCGGGCGCCGAGGAGCGGATCTACGACCGCCTCCGCCCGCTGGCGCTCCGCATGAGCGCCGAGGAGTACCTCGAGCTGCCGGAGCTGACGACGACGGACGTCGTGGTCGAGCTGCCGGAGAAGGCGAAGAAGGTCTACCGCCAGCTCGAGACGCTGCTCGTGGCGGAGATCGACAAGAACGTCGTCTCCGTCGCGGACTCCTCCGCCGCGTCGAACGCCTGCCGCCAGGCCGCGGCCGGCGCGCTGTACCTCGACGAGACGGGCGACGCGCGGCCGGAGCTGGTCAAGGCCGCCGGCGGCCGGGGCTTCGTCGAGCTCCATCCGGCCAAGCTCGACGCGCTCGAGGATCTGGTTGACGAATTGCAGGGCCAGCCGCTCCTCGTGGCCTACGAATACAAGCACGACCTCGCGCGGCTGCTCGCGCGCTGGCCGGGAACGCCCTACATCGGCGGCGGGACGAGCGAGAAAAAGGCCGCCTTCGCCGTCAAGGCGTGGAACGCCGGCGGGCTGCCGCTGCTGTTCGGCCATCCGGCGGCGATGGGCCACGGGCTGAACCTCCAGGGCGGCTGCCGCGTCTGCTGGTTCTCGCCCACCTGGAACTTCGAACTCTACGACCAGATGATCCGCCGCGTCTGGCGCCAGGGCCAGACGGAGAAGTGCCGCGTCTACCGGATCGTCGCCAAGGACACGGTGGACGAGGACGTCCTCGCCGCGCTGGGGCGGAAGGACCGCGGGCAACAGGCGTTCTTCGACGCGCTGCGGGCGCGCCGGGGTAAGGAGGGGAGATGATCGAGGCGGCGTTCTACGCGCTGCTGGCGACGATGGTCGCCTTCGCGGCGTGGTACGTCGGGGGGAACCGCGGCTTCGTGGACGGCTTCGGCGTCGGCTACGAAGAGGGCAGGAGCGACGGCTACAAGTTCGGCTACGTCGCGGGGAAGATCGCGTGCCGCGCCCGGCGCGGCGGGAAGGGAGGGGACTGATGGTTCACCTGGAGGCTCAACTGGAATCGATCCGCTGCCGGCGCGCGGCGCTTGAAACGCGGCGCGCGGGGTACGACGCGGAGAACGCGAGTCGCGCGATTGCCGACCTGTCGCCGTCCTACGACGACGCGGCGTATGGGGTCGTCGAGGCCGCGCTCGACGAGCTGGCGAAGGAAGCCGACGGCGTCGCCGACGTTGCCGCGATGCGGGCCGCGCAGGGGGATGGGGAATGATGATTAGGCTGACTCTCGACGGCGGCCTTCCGCTGTACGTCGCGCCGCGCGCCGTCTCATCTGTCGTCACGGAGACCGACGGCGGCACCGCAGTCGTAATGGTCGGCAGCGAACGCTTCGGCGTGCATGAGCCAGCCGAGGTAGTCGTCCGCCTGATCGAGTCCGCCGCGCGCCCGGCCGCCGATGCGGACTACGCGCCCCTCGTGGACGCGGCGAAGCGGCTGGTCGCGTTCCTCCGCGACTCCGACAACGTGGTGTCCGGGTACGCCCCCGTGGCCCATGCCCTCGCCGCCGCCCTCGCCGCGCTGCCGGATGCGGAGGTGTCCCGTGGGTGACGGGACGCGCGGCCTCCCGCTCTGCGCCGACTGCGGCGAGCCCATCAAGCGCCTCGACGACCGGCGGACCTCCATATACGGCCCGAGCCATCTCGCGCACGCGGAGCCGAAGGTGTGCGTCGCGCGTCTCCTGCTCGCCCTCGACGCGGCGCGCGAGGACGCCGCGCGAGACTCCGTTGACCTGTCGGCCGCGCTTCGCGCGATGACCGCCGAGCGCGACGAGGCCCGCCGCGACCTCGCCGCCGCCCTCGCCGTCGTAGACG
>JAJFTU010000361.1 GCA_021372775.1 bacterium
GCCGTAGGCGGCGAGCCCGTAGAAGACGCCGGCCCGCGCCGCGCGCGCCTCGTCGCGCGCCGCGCCGCTCACGGCGCGAGCCGCGCGGCGAGCCACGCCGCGGCCTGCGTCTCGGCCCAGTAGCGGGCGCGCCACGGCGCGCCCCCTTCGACGAAGCCGAGGTGCCCGCCGGCGCGCGGCTCGAGGAACGTCACGCAGCGCGGCGCCGCCGAGGCGGCGGCGTCGAGCGCCCCCGGCGCGAGAAACGGATCGTCCTCCGCGCCGATGACCAGCGTCGGCGTCGCGATCTCGGGGAGGACCGTCGTCGCCTCGGCGCGCTCGTAGTAGTCGTCCACGCCGGCGAAGCCGTGGAGCGGCGCCGTCGCCGCGTCGTCGAACTCCCGCAGCGTCCGCGCGGCGAGCGCGCGCGGCACGTCCAACGTCGCCGCGACCTCGGGGAAGCGCCGCGCGAGGTCGCGCAGCTTCGGCTTCAGCGTGCGCAGGAAGTTGAGCGCGTAGACCCGTCCCGCGCCGCGCGCGAGCCGCTCCGCCCCGCGCGCGAGGTCGAAGGGGGGCGAGATGGCGACGGCCGCGCGCAGCGTCGAGCGTCCGCCCCTCTCGCCGAGCCAGCGCAGGAGCACGTTCGCGCCGAGCGAGGCGCCGATCGCCGCCGTCGGCGCGGCGGGGGCTCGCGCGGCGAGCGTGCGCAGCGCGAAGTCGAGGTCGCCGGTCTCGGCGCTGTGGTAGAGGCGCGGCCGCCGGTTCGGCAGCGTGCGCCGGCCGCGCTGGTCGCGCGCGCAGTAGCGGAAGTTGAGCGCGGCGACGTTCCAGCCGCGCGCGGCGCACTCGCGCGCCAGCCCCTGCACGTAGACCGAGAAGGAGCTGCCCTCGAGGCCGTGCAGCAGCAGCACGACCGGCGCCCCCGCGGCGACGTCGAGATGGTCGAGGACCAGGTCGTCGCCGTCGGGCGTGGCGAGCACCTCGCGCCGCGCCGTCGCCGGGCGCGCGAAGCGCGTCAGCGGACCCCAGACGGTCTGCGCGTGCGCCCCGCGCAGCCACCACGGCGGCGCGAACGAGGGAACGACCGGAGAAGCGGCGCGCATCGCCCCGATTCTACGGTCGCGGCGGACCGGCGCTACTGCTTCTGGTACGTGCCGACCAGCTCCGCCTTGGCGATCACGTGCCCGTTCATCGCCTTCTCCAGCTCCGCCTTCGTCGGCTTCCCCATGTCGGGGAGCGCGACGTCGAGCGCGTAGAGCTTGAAGAAGTAGCGGTGCCGGCCGATCGGCGGGCACGGGCCGCCGTAGCCCGGACGCTTCCAGTCGTTGAGCCCCTCGCGCGTGCCCGGCGGCAGCTGCGTCGCCGCGACCCCCTGCGGCAGCCCCGCGGTCGTCGGCGGGATGTTGTAGAGGACCCAGTGGACCCAGGTCATGCGCGGCGCGCGCGGATCCGGCGCGTCCGGGTCGTCCACGATCAGCGCGAGGCTCTTGGCGTTCGCGGGGACGCCGCGAAAGACGAGGGCCGGCGGCGCGTCCTGTCCTTGGCAGGTGAAGAGCGTCGGAATCGGAGCGTGGTTCTGGAACGAGGGCGAACTGATTTCGAGCGGCATGCTTCCCCCAACGGCGACGCGCGGCGCGACGAGCGCAAGCGCCGCCCCGGCGGCCAGCGCGGCGACCATGATCGAGACCTTCATCGGAACAGCCTCCCGGGGCGCATTGTAGAAGCGTTCACCTCGCGCGAGGCGTCCCGGCGCGGCCGAAACGCGCCGCGCGGCGACGGTTGTTCGCCGGCGCGAAATTCCCCGGACGCGCCCGCCCGCCGCCGCCCCGCCCCGACGCCCGCGACCGACGCGGCGTCCCTTGTCGCGGCCCGCTCCCCGGATCAGATTAGTGGCCGTGAGGGACCGCGGGACGGGCCGGCGCGCAGGCGCGGCGCCGCGTGTCGCACCGAACGACGTTCGGAGAGGAACCGCCGTGAAGGTCAAGTTCTTTGCGGACATTCGGCCGTTGGCCGGATGCGACGAGTTGGAGTGGCAAGAGGCGGCGCCGACGGTCGGCGCGCTCCTCGCCGGGCTGGCGCGGCGACTCGGCGTTCCGTTCGGCAAGCGCGTGATTCCCGACGGCGCGCTGAGCGCGACGATCATCCTGATGGTCAACGGGCGGAACGTGCACCTGCTGCAGGGACTGGAAACGCCGCTCGCGCCCGACGACACCGTCGTCGTGTTCCCGATGGTCGCCGGCGGCTGACGCGCCGCCGCGCGCCGCGCCCGGCGAAGCGGACGCGGCGTTCCGGGGTCAGACCCGCGCGATCCAGTCCGCGAACGGGACGAGCCCCTCGCCGCTGCGGGCGGAGAGCTCGAAGATCCGCGCCTTCGCGTTGAGTCCGGCGATCAGCCGGCGGCACTCCGCGAGGTCGAAGTCCACGTACGGCAGCAGATCGGTCTTGGAGAGCACGACCGCGGTCGCGCTCTCGAAGATCGGCGCGTACTTGGCCGGCTTGTCGCTCCCCTCGACGCAGCTCAGCACGACGACCCGTTCCGCCTCGCCGAGGTCGAACTCCGTCGGGCAGACGAGGTTGCCGACGTTCTCGACGAAGAGGATCGTCCCCTTCGCCGGGTCGAGCGCCTGCGCGGCGTGCCCGACCTGGTGCGCGTCGAGGTGGCAGGCCTTGCCGGTGGTGATCTGCACGGCGTGGGCGCCGGCGCGCTCGATCCGCCGCGCGTCGTTGTCGGTGACCTGGTCCCCTTCGACGACCATCGCCGCCAGGCCGCGCTCCTTGAGGGCCGGGATCAGCCGCTCGAGCAGCGTCGTCTTGCCCGAGCCCGGGGCGCCGACGAGGTTCACGCAGCGGACGCCGCGGGCGTCGAACCAGCCGCGGTTGTAGGCGGCGAAGCGGTCGTTCTCGGCGAGGATCGCGCGCCCGACCTTGAGGATGGTCCGCTCGTGTTCGCCGCCGTGTTCGTGGCCGGCGCCGTGGTCGTGGGCGAGGCCGAGCTCGTGGTCGCGCTCGACGCCGAGTTCGTGCCGGTGCTCGCGCTCCGCGCCGGGCTCGGGTTCGTGTTCGTGGTCGTGGTCGGGTTGCCCGCAGCCGCAAGTCGAGCACATCTCAGTCGACCTCCAACGAGTCGATCGTCAGTTCCCGCCCGCCCTCGAGCTCCAGCGGCCAGTGGCCGCAGCCGGCGCACGGCGCGAGCGGATCGACCACGACGCCCTCGGCGCCGCAGCTCGGGCAGCGCCCGTGCGCGGCGACCTCCTCGACGATCAGCTCGGCGCCGGCGCAGGGGGTGCCGTCGGCGGCGATCGGGAAGGCCGCGCGGAGCGCGTCCGGCTCGACCGCGCTCAGCCGGCCGACCTTGACCCGCACCGCGAGGATCCGCGCCGCGCCGCGCTCCGCCGCGGCGGAGGCCGCGACGTCCACGATGCTCAAGGCCAGGGAGAGTTCGTGCATGGTCGGGAGGGCAGTGTACCGCACCGCGGCCGCCCGGGCGCCGGGTCCGCCGGCGGCGGTGAAACGTGCGCCTTCGGCGGTATGATGAGCCGTGGTCGTCCTCAGGGGGATTCCATGAAGCGCTGCGTCTGGTCGCTCGCCGTCGCTCTGCTCGCCATGTCCGTCGCCCCGGTCGCCCGCGCGCAGGACGCGCCCGCGGCCCCGCCCGACATCTCGGCCGAAATCGCCGCCGCTCCCGCCTACGTCGAACTGAAGGAGCTGAGCTGGCACTTCGAAGTCTACGAGACGGTCCTCAACGTGAAGAAGAGAGTGAGGATCAACACCGCGGAGGGGACGTCGGCCGCGAACCAAAAGGTCTTCTCGTTCGAAGGGGACGACAAGTACCTGCTTCGCCTCACGGCCTTCGCCGCGCGGACGATCAAGCCGGACGGCACGGTCGTCGAGGTCGGGCCGGAAATGAAGCACGACGCGGCGAGCGGGACCGGCAAGATCAAGCGGCACGTCTTGTCCTTCACGTTCCCCGAGGCCGGGCCCGGGGCGACGCTGGAGTGGGAGTACGAGCTGCGCCGCGAGAATCCGCTGCCGTGGCCGTGGTGGGAGATCCAGGAATCGATGCCGGTGAAGGAGGCGCGTTTCACGGCCTTCGCCAAGCGGGTCTCCGGGCAGCATCCCGACGTCCTCGGATACGCGCGCTCGGTCGTCGCGCCGTGGTGCGGCGCCGACGGCGACACCGGCTCGGAAGGGGAGTTCGACGTCGTCCGCTTCAAGTGCACGCAGGTCCCCGCCTATCGCCGCGAGCCGCTGTCGCCGCCGGAGAACGACGTGCGGCTGCGGATGATGTTCACGTCGACCTACCCGGACACCATCGACTGGGGCGCGTGGGGCATGTGGAGCGACGAGCTGCGCGACCGATTCGACCGCTTCCAGAAGTCGCGCAAGTACGCGAAGACGCTGGCGAAGGCGGAGTTCGGCTCCGGCTCCACCCAGGAGCGGGCGGAGAAGATCGGCTGGTGGGTGAAGAAGAACATCCAGCTGATCGAGGGCGACGGAAATCTGTTCGGCGGCCCGAACGAGTCGGTGGACAAGCTGCTCGAGACGCGGCGCGGCACGCCGGACGAAGCGGTGATGCTGGCGCGCGTCCTCGCCTACGAGGCCGGGCTGACCTCGTACGTCGTCGCCGTTTCGGACGGCACGCAGCAGACGTTCCGGCTCGACCTTCCCGATCTGGAGCAGGGGCTGCACTTCGTCGCCGAAATCGTGGACAAGACGGGGCGCTGGTATATCGACCCGTCCTGCGCGCGCTGCCGCCCGACGATCATGCCGTGGTGGTACGTCGGCGGGCGGAATTCGGGGCTGCGTCGCCAGGACGATCTCCGCAGTTCCGGCGGCGGCGGCAACATCTCCGAGGACGTCCCGCAGATCCCGGCGAGCGTCAACGTCCTCTCGCGCCGCGAGCGGATCGAGCTGGCGGCGGACGGCAAGGCCAAGGTCGCCGGCGAGGCGACGTGGGGCGGCCAGCCGGAGCAGGAGCTGCGCGACGAGTGGGCGGACCTCAAGCCCGAACGGCGCGCGGAAGAGTTCTTGGGGGACGAGCCCGGCTCGCCCGCGGAGGCGAAGGTCGAGACCGGCGACGTGGACGACCTGTCGGTTCCGTACG
>JAJFTU010000362.1 GCA_021372775.1 bacterium
ATGGGGGCCGGGGCAGATCGAGCGCGAGCTGGAGGAGGGGGCGTGGGCGGCGCTTCCGGCCGACCCGGCCTTCATCTTCGACGTCGATCCCGACGACGCGTGGCGCAGCGCGCTCCACGCCGCCGGCATCGACCCCGCGACCCTGACGCCGGGGGTCGGGCTGAACTGACCTCCCGCCTTCGCGCTCGCTATGATGGACAGATCGTCGGCGCGGACGAACAGATCGCCGGCGCGGGCCTCGCGGCGCGCGTCGAGGGGGGAACGAGATGCGCAGAGAGGGACGAACGATGGGACGGATGACTCTGGCGGGGATCGCGCTCATGGTCGCGGCCGCGGCGTCGGGCGTGGCCGCGGCGGGCGACGACGGCGGGGTCGCCCGGATCCTCGCGGCGGCCAAGGCGGGGAATGCGGAAGCGCAGGGCAAGGCCGGGGCGCTCTACTTCGCGGGGCAAGGCGTCCCGCGCAATCTCGACAAGGCGCTGACGATGCTGTCGTCCGCGGCGCGCGCCGGGGACGCCTCGGCGCGGCGGGCGCTCGGCTTCGCCTGCGCCGACGCCGACGACACGCCGATCTTCGGCTCTGAGTTCGGCCGGCTGTACGAGGCCGCGGCGCGCGGCGACGCGCCGGCGGCGTTGAAACTCGCGGGGGCGTTCCGCTCCGGCCTCTGCGTCGGCCCGGACAACGACTGGACGACCTACTGGTACCGTCGCGCCGCGGCGCTCGGCGCGGAGTGCGCGACGTCCGAGCTGGCGCGCCTCGCCGCGGGCGAGGCGCCCCGCGAGGCCGACGGCCCGATTATCGTCGTGGGGAACGTTCAGGCGCCGACGCCGCTCTTCAAGGCGCCCGCCGAGTATCCGAAGAAGGCGCGCAAGGAAGGCGTCGAGGGGCGCGTGATCTTCCAAACGATGATCGACGAGAAGGGGGTCGTGCAGCGGGTGCAGATCCTGCGCCCGCTGCCCCTCCTCGCCGCCGCCGCCGTTTCCGCGGCGCGCCGCTGGCGCTTCTGGCCGGCCGTCCTCTGCGGCCGGCCCGTCAAGGTGCTCTTCACCCAGGTCATCGCCTTCAAGCTCGACCAGCCGGCGACGACCGCCGAACCGCCCGCGCCCGCGGCGCCCTGACGCGCGCCGCCGGACGAACCGCCGCACGAATCAACGAACGCACCAACGAACGCACCAACGAACGCGTAGGGGAGGCTGGCGCGCCCCGACGACCGTCGCCGCGCTCAAGATTCCACCGCGCCTGCCTCCCGAGGTGCATGACGCGCACCCTTGCCTTTGAGGCGTTGAACGGCAAGGTCGGCGAGGCTCGCGTCGGGCGGCAGGCCGCGGCGGACGATCAGAGTTCGAAGCGGTAGCCGCGCGCGAAGACCGTGAGGAAGTGGCGCGGCCGCTCGGGGTCGTCCTCGAGCTTGGCGCGCAGCGCCCGCACGAAGTTGTCCACCGTGCGCCGCGTGCCGCGGTAGTCCACGCCCCAGACGTCCTCGAGGATCCGGCCGCGCCCCAGCGCCACGCCGGCGTGCTCGATGAAGTGCTCGAGCAGCGAGAACTCCTTCGGCGTGAGGTGCACCGGCTCGCCGCCGCGGTAGGCGACGCGCGCCCCGCGGTCCACCACGACGTCGCCGAAGCGGACCTCGTTCGGCCCCTCGGTCCGCCGCAGCCGCACCGCGATCCGCGCCAAGAGCTCGTCGATGTCGAACGGCTTCGTTATGTAGTCGTCGGCGCCGGTGTGCAGGCCGTGGATCTTGTCCTCCACCCGGTCGCGCGCCGACATGATGATCACCGGCGCCTGGAACCCTTCCTCGCGCGCCTTCTTCAGCACGAACGTGCCGTCGAAGCCGGGGAGCATCAGGTCGAGCAGCACGAGGTCGGGCGGCGTCTCGCGGATCGCCTTCAGCGCCTGCTCGCCGCGCACGACGGCGTCCACCGCGTACCCCGCCTTGCGCAGCACGAGCTGCAGCCCGTCGCGCAGCGTCTGGTCGTCCTCGACGACGAGGATCCGCGCCCCGACCGCGCTCACGCCGCGCCCCCCGCGGGGACGACGATCACGAACAGCAGCCCGCGCCCGAGGCGCCGGCAGGCGGCGATCTTGCCGCCGTGCGCGCGGACGATCTGCCGCGCGATGCTCAGGCCGAGCCCCGAGCCGCCGGGGTCGGGACGGTCGGCGTGGACGTAGCGCACGAACGGCTCGTAGACCTGCTCCGGCGCCGTCGGCGGGAGGCCGGGGCCGCGGTCGGTCACGGCGAAGACCGCCATCCGCCCGAGGCGCCGCGCGGTGAGCTCCACCGGCCCGTCGTCGCCGGCGTACTTGAGCGCGTTCTGCAGCAGGTTGCCGACCGCCTCGCCGAGGGCGGTCGGGTCGGCGACGATCCGCTGCCCGGGCTCGGCGACGCGGATCTTCGCGCGGTCGGCGCCCGGGGTGCGCGCGACCGCGGCCTCGACGACGGCGCCGAGCGTCGTCGGCGCGCGGTGGATCAGATGCCGCGAGGAGCGGACGCGCCGCCAACTGACGATCCCCTCGACGAGCTCCTGCAGACGCCCCGTCTCGCGGCGGATCGCCTCGAGCGAGGCCGCGGCGTCGTCGGGGAGGCGCGTCCCCTCGAGGAGCTGCACGTGGAGGCGGATCCCGGCGAGCGGCGTCAGCAGCTCGTGGCTCATGCGGGACATGAACGTCTCCTGCACCTGCGCGAGGCGCGCGCCGCGCCGGGCGAGGATCAGCAGGAGAAGCGAGCCGGCGACGATCGAGGCGGAGAAGGCGACGATCAGGATCCCCATCACCAGCCCCTGCGAGGCGTTGCGCGACTGCCAGAGGATGACGATCCCCACGCCGGTCAGGACCGACATCGGGACGACGACGAGCAGCAGCGTCAGGTGGACCACCCAGCGCAGGCTGACCTGCAGCGGATCGCGGGAGGCGCGCGCGCGGCGGGGCTTGGTCGAGGACCGGCTCATGACCGGCTCATTATGACCGAACCGCCGGGAGGGGGCCCCGCGGGGCGCGCGCGGGGCGCTTGACCAAACCGCCGCGCGGGGACACCTTAGGCGGTGCTCGGCCGGAGGACACCGTGAACGACGAGAAGAACCAGCCCGCGCCGGAAGGCCAGCCCCGGCCTTCGTCGCTCGGCGACATGCGCCGGATCGGGCGCGTGCCGCTCGACCGGATCCGCAACGCGGTCGAGGTTCTGGCGTGCCGGATGCTCGAGCGGAAGCTGGAGCAGATTCCGGAGATCTGCCACTGCCAGCAGTGCATCGAGGACATGTACTGCATCGCGCTCAACCGCGTGCCGGCGCTCTACTACCACAGCACGTCGAGCTTCGCGCGGCGGCTTGAGGATCAGGGGCCGCCGACCGACATCATGGGGCAGCTCGACGCGGCGATCGACTACGCGATCATGCTCGTCGGTCAGCA
>JAJFTU010000363.1 GCA_021372775.1 bacterium
CGTCACCGGGAAGGCGGCGAGGCGGAAGTAGAGGTCCTCGCGGAACAGCCCCTCGCGCACGAGCCCCTGCAGGTCGCGGTTGCTGGCGCAGACGACGCGCACGTCGAACGGCCGCGCCTCGCTCCCGCCGAGCGGGACGGCCCGCCGCTCCTGCAGCGCGCGCAGCAGCTTCGCCTGCACCGCCGGGCTCGTCTCGGCCACCTCGTCGAGGAAGAGCGTGCCGCCGTCCGCCGCCTCGAACCGCCCGACGCGCCGCCGGTCGGCGCCGGTGAAGGCGCCCCGCTCGTGCCCGAACAGCTCGCTCTCCAGCAGCGCCTCGGGGAGCGCGGCGCAGTTGATCGCCACGAACGGGCCGCCGGCCCGCGGGCTCTCGTCGTGGATCGCCCGCGCGAACAGCTCCTTGCCGACCCCCGACTCGCCGAGCAGCAGCACCGTGAGGTCGGTCGGGACCGCCTTGCGCACGAGCTCCACGGTCGGCGCGAGCCCGGCGTCGGCGCCGACGATCCCGCGGAAGCCGGCGCGCGCGCGCAACTCGTCGGTCAGGCGCCGCACCTGCCGCGACAGCCGGCCCATCGAGAGCGCGTTCTTCACGGCGATGTCGAGCCGGTCCATGTCGAACGGCTTGGCGATGAAGTCGTGCGCGCCGAGCTTCATCGCCTCGACGGCCCGCTCGACCGTGCCGAAGGCGGTCATCATGATCACCGGCAGGTCCGGCACGAGGCGGCGCGCCCGCCGCAGGACCTCGAGCCCGTCGATCCCCGGGAGCATCACGTCGAGCAGGCAGATGTCGGGCGGGTCGAGCTCGACCATCTCGACCGCCTGCTCCCCCGTCTCGGCCAGCGCGACGCGGAAGCCGCGCCGGGCGAGCGTGAACGAGAGGAGCCGGCGCAGGCTGGCTTCGTCGTCGACGACGAGGATCGTGGGCGCGGCAGCGGTCATCGTTTCCCGTCCCCCCGCCCCGAATATTGGTCGTCCCGCCCCGGCGTGCCACCTTGGGACAACCGGCCCTGTCCCAAACTGGGACGGTCTGTTGAAATCGGGCCGCAGTTGATGATCCGGTCGCGATCGTCTAATTTCGCCCTCGCCCGCGGGGCCGAAAAGCCCCGTTCGCATTGGGTCGGCACGGCGTTTGCTGAATGAGGGGCGGCGTGCGCAAGCGCGCACGGCCCGCCGAGGGAGCGAAGGTGGCTTTCGAAGGGGCAGGGCAGTGGCCGTTCGCCGGACGGTCCCGCAAGGGGCGGGGCGGCGCCGGCCTGCCGTCTTTCGAGGCGATCCTCGACGCCCATCCGGACGCCCTGCTCATCACCGACGCCGAGGGCGTCGTCCTCTGGCTCAACCGCCGCGCCTCCGAGCGCTTCGGGGTCGCCGCCCTCCAGGCGGTCGGCCGCGACGCGACCTTCGTCGCCGGGCCGTACGCCGCCCAAGCCGAGGGGCGCGCGGTAGCCGACCTCGCCGCCGCGGGCAGCGGGACCGTGGAGACGACCGCCTTCGCGGCCGACGGCTGCCCCTTCCCCTGCCTCGTGCGCGCCTCGCTGCTCGACGAGGACGACCCGCGCGGGCCGCGCCTCCTCGCGCTGGCCGACGACCGCGGCATGGCCCGGCTGCGCGCCGAGCTGCTGCTGAAGGTCGAGACGGCGCAGCGCGAGCGCGCCGCCCTGCGCGCGACGCTCGACGCGCTCGAGGACGTGGCGCTGGTCGTGGACGACTGCGACCGGCTGCTCCTCGCCAACGCCGCCGCGGCCCGGGTCTTCGGCGTCTCGGAGCAGGACTGGGCCGGCCGCCCGATCACCGAGCTGCCGCTGCCGTCGCTCTTCCGCGGGGCCTGGCTGACGTTCCTCGCCTCGCGCCGCCCGAACCAGGCGCAGACGGCGCGCGTCCTCGTCAACGGCGAGGCGCGGACCTTCCTCGTCCGGCTCGCCCGCGCGTCCTCGCTCGCCGGCGCGCCGCTGGCCAGCGTCCTCGTCGCCCGCGACCTGACCCGCTTCGTCGAGCCGGACCGCCGGAAGTACGACTTCCTGCGCGACGCGAGCCACGAGCTGAAAACCCCGCTGGCCTCGATCCACGGCTTCGCCGAGACGCTGGCGCTGGAGCCGGACCTCGAGCGGGAGACGCGCTGCGAGTTCGCGACGATCATCCGCGACGAGGCGGCGCGGCTGGCCGCGCTCGTGGACCGGCTGCTCGAGGTCTCGCACTTCGACTCCGGCACGATCGCCATCGAGCGGAAGCAGACCGACGTCGCCGCGCTGCTGCGCGAGACGGCGGCCGCGCTGACCGACGAAGCCCGCCGCCGCGGGGCGCCGATCGAGGTCTGCGCGCCGCCGGAGGGGGCGGTCGCGTTCGTCGATCCGCCGCTGATGCAGCGGGCGTTCCTGCAGCTCCTTTCCAACGCCGTCGCCCACGGGCCGTCGCCGCGCGGCGTGCGCGCCGAGCTGCGGCCGCAGGTCGGGCGGGTCGAGCTGGAGATCCGCGACTTCGGCCCGGCGGTGCCGGCCGAGGACCTCGAGCGGATCTTCGACCCGTTCTACCGCGTGCTCGGGT
Organism: bacterium; assembly: GCA_021372775.1. Taxonomy (NCBI): domain Bacteria; species bacterium. Next base: position 2,539 of record JAJFTU010000363.1, read on the forward strand.
CGGAGCAGAGCGGCGCCGAGGGCGGCATCGGGATGGGGCTCGCGCTCTGCCGCCAGATCGTCGAGCGCCACGGCGGCAAGGTCCGCGCCGAGCTGCCGCCCGACGCCGGCCTGCGGATCGTCGTCGAGCTGCCGAACTCCTAGCCGTCGATCGGCGGACGCGGGCGACGACGCACCGCGGCGACGCTTCGCGGCCGCGCGCGCCGGGCGTCAGCGGACGCGGCGCACCGAGACTTGGTTCGTGACGCCGAGCGGCTCGTCCGGCGCGCCCCCCACGACGACGTATGTCTCGCCGCGCGCGAGATCGCCGCGCGCGCGGAGGTCGGCCTCGACCTTGGCCAGCAGCCGCGCCTGCGTCGGCTGCGGCGCGAGGAGCCGCGGCACGATCCCGCGGTAGAGCGTCATCCGCGCCCACGTCTCGGGGCTCGTCGCGTAGCCGTAGATCGGCAGCGGCGCGAGCCGCCGCGCCGCCTCGCGCGCCGTCGCGCCGGAGCGGGTCAGGGCGACGATCGCCCGCGCCCCGACCTCGACCGCGACGAGCACCCCGGCGTCGGCGACTGCGGCCGAGACGCCGAGCCCGCCGTCGGGGCGCGCGACCCGCCGCCGCTCCCGCCGCACCAGCGCCGGCTCGACCGCCCGCGCGATGCGCGCCAGCGCCTCGACCGCCGCCGCCGGATGCGCGCCGACCGCCGTTTCGGCGGAGAGCATCAGCCCCCACGCCCCGTCGAGGACCGCGTTCGCGGCGTCGGAGACCTCGGCCCGCGTCGGCCGGGCCGCGGTGCGCATCGACTCCAGCATTTCCGTGGCCACGATCACCGGCTTCCCCGCGGCCGCGGCCGCGGCGACGATCCGCTTCTGGGCCAGCGGCACGTCCTCCAGCGGCAGCTCCACGCCGAGGTCGCCGCGCGCGACCATCACCGCGTCGGCCGCGACGACGATCTCGTCGAGCCGGGCGAGCGCGCCCCGCGTCTCGATCTTGGCCACGACCAGCGGCGCCGCCCCGCGCCGCGCCGCGAAGCGCCGCGCGTCGAGCACGTCCTCCGGCCGCCGCACGAACGAGACGGCGACGAAGTCGGCGCCGAAGCCGAGCGCCGCGTCGAGGAACCGCCGGTCGCGCGCCGTGAACGCCGAGCGCACCGCCTCCGCCTCGGGCAGGGCGAGGCCGGCGCGCGGCGAGACGCGCCCGCCGTCCGCGACCTCGCAGAGCACCCGCTCCCCGGCGACGCGCCGCACGCGCAGCCGCACCGCGCCGTCCGCGAGGAGCAGCGTCTGCCCGGCCGCGCTCTCCACCGCGAGGTGCGGGTAGTCCACCGGCAGCACGAGCCGCGCCGGGTCGGCGTCCGCGGCGCGCGTCGTCAGCGCGACCGCGTCCCCCGTCTTCAGTTCGACCGGCCCGGCGAAGGCGCCGAGCCTCACCTTCGGCCCGGGAAGGTCGGCGAGGATCCCCACCGGCCGCCCCGCGGCGCGCGCGGCGCGGCGGACGCGGCCCGCCCGCTCGGCGTGCTCGGCGGGGGCGCCGTGGCTGAAGTTGAGGCGGGCGACGTCCATCCCCGCGGCGACCATCGCGCGGACGACCGCGGGCGCGGAGGACGAGGGACCGAGGGTGGCGACGACGCGCGTCAGGCGTCGCGCCGAAGGGGCGGCGGCGGACTCGGTGCGCATGCCCCGATTATCGGCCAGCCGATTGCGGCGCGCGGGCCGGATGGCGCATTCTTGTTCGAGGGAGGGGTGCATGCCG
>JAJFTU010000364.1 GCA_021372775.1 bacterium
TCGATTCGGTAGTTGGGGGCCTCGCGCGTGATCACCACGTCGTGGGCGTGGCTCTCCTTGAGGCCGGCCGTGGTGATCTGCACGAAGCGCGCCGTGCGCTGCAGCTCCTCGATCGTGCGCGCGCCGCAATACCCCATCCCCGCGCGGATCCCGCCGACCATCTGGTGCACGACGTCGGAGAGGCGGCCCTTGTAGGCCACGCGCCCTTCGATCCCTTCCGGCACGAGCTTGCGGTCGTCGTACTCGTCGGCCTGGCCGTAGCGGTCGCGCGAACCCTTGCGCATCGCCGCGAGCGACCCCATGCCGCGGTACTCCTTGTACGTCCGCGCCTGGTAGAGAACCGTCTCGCCGGGCGACTCCTCGGTGCCGGCGAAGAGCGAGCCGATCATCACGCAGTCCGCGCCGGCGGCGAGGGCCTTCGTGATGTCGCCCGAGAACTTGATCCCGCCGTCGGCGATCACCGGCACGCCCGACGAGGCGCAGGCCTCGGCGGCCGCGGCGACGGCGGTGAGCTGCGGCACGCCCGCGCCGGAGACGATGCGGGTCGTGCAGATGCTGCCCGGCCCGACGCCGACCTTCACCGCGTCCACCCCCCGCTCGACCAGCGCCTTCGCGCCTTCGGCGGTGCCGACGTTGCCGCCGACGAGCTGCAGCTCCGGATGGCGCTCGCGGATCGCGGCGACCGTCTTGAGCACGTTCTTCGAGTGGCCGTGGGCCGTGTCCACGCAGATCACGTCGACGCCCGCGTCCACCAGCGCGGCGGCGCGGTCGAGCGTGTCGGCCGCGGTGCCGACCGTCCCGCCGACCCGCAGGCGCCCGTGCTCGTCCTTCGCCGCGCGCGGATACTCGATCCGCTTCATGATGTCCTTGAAGGTGATCAGCCCCTTCAGCCGGTACTGGTCGTCCACGACGAGCAGCTTCTCGATCCGGTGCTTGTGCAGCAGCTGCTGCGCGCGCTCGAAGTCGGTCCCCTCGGGCACCGTGACGAGGTTCTCCGAGGTCATGAAGTCGCGGATCGGCGCGTCGGGACGGGTGCAGAAGCGCAGGTCGCGGTTGGTCAGGATGCCGACCAGCTTCCCGCGGTCGTCGGTGATCGGGACGCCCGAGATGTGGTACTTGGCCATCAGCGCCAGGGCGTCGCTGATCGGCCGCTCGGCGGTCATCGTGATCGGGTCGACGATCATCCCCGACTCCGACCGCTTGACCTTGTCGACTTCGGCCGCCTGCTCGTCGATCGAGAGGTTCTTGTGGATGAACCCCAGCCCCCCCTGCTGCGCGATCGCGATCGCCAGACGGGCCTCGGTCACCGTGTCCATCGCCGCCGAGGTCAGCGGGATGTTGAGGCGGATGCCGCGGGTCAGGCGGGTCGAGGTGTCCACCTGCGACGGCAGGACCTCGGAATAGGCGGGGAGCAGCAGGACGTCGTCGAAAGTCAGTCCTTGGATGACGCGGTCGGCCAGCATGGCGTGCCTCTTGTGGTTGTCGAAAAGGTTGGGGCGGATTCTACGACCCGCCCCGTCCCGAGTCCAACCTCGCCGCGCCGGCCCCGCGAGGGGCGATCAGGCGCCCGTCGGGGCCCCGCACTGGGGGCAGAAGCGCGCCCCCGCGGGCAGCGGCGCGTGGCAGCGGCCGCAGGCCGCGGCGCCGAGCGCGCGGCCGCATCCGGGGCAGAAGCGCGCCCCGGCCGGCGTCGCCGCGCCGCACGCCGCGCAGAACGAGCCCGTCGTCGCGCCC
>JAJFTU010000365.1 GCA_021372775.1 bacterium
TCTCGATCGACACGCGCCGCGCGGCGACCGCCCGCGCGACGCTCGACGAGGGCGCCGACCTGATCAACGACATCGCCGGGCTCGGCGACGCCGGCATGGCCGAACTGGCCGCCGGGCGCGGCGTCCCGGTCTGCGTGATGCACATGCGGGGCGAGCCGGGGACGATGCAGTCCAACACCCGCTACGACGACCTTCTCGGCGAAGTCGCGACGTTCCTCGCCGCGCGCGCCGAGGCCGGGCGGAAGGCCGGGATCGCGGATGATAGAATCCTGCTCGATCCGGGCCTCGGCTTCGGCAAGTCCGCGGCGGGAAACGAAGACCTCCTGCGGCGGACGCGCACGTTGGCCGGGCTCGGCTACCCGTTGCTCGTCGGCGCCTCGAGGAAGTCGTTCGTCGGCGCGCGCACGGGCGTCGCGGCCGCGGACCGCCGGCTCGCCGGCAGTCTCGTCGCCGCGGCGGCGGCGGCGTGCGGCGGCGCGGCGGTCGTCCGCGTCCACGACGTCGCGGCGACGCGCGAGGCGCTGGCGATGGCCGCGGCGTTGCGGCCGGGCGCGGGCGGCAGCTAGGACGCGGGGGACGCCGTGGGCCACCTACAGCAGTTGCTGCAAATCGAGCAGCTCAGAGAGCCGTCGGCGATCTTCGACATCGTCATTCTCTGGTTCGTCATCTACCAGATGTTCCAACTGATCCGCCGCACCCGCGCGGTTCAGATGGCCTACGGGCTGCTCGCGTTGGTGGCGCTCTTCCTGCTCACCGACCCGACCGGCTTCCTTCCGCTCCGTTCGGTCCACTTCCTGCTCGGCGCGCTGCTGCCCTACGGCGTCTTCGCCATCATCGTCATCTTCCAAGGGCCGATCCGGCAGGCGCTGGCGACGTTCGGGCGGATGCCGTTCAGCCGCTTCCGCCAGGTGGACCAGTCGCGCAAGATCATCGAGGAGATCGCCCTCGCCGCGACCGCGATGGGCAGCCGCCGCATCGGCGCGCTGATCGTCCTCGAGCGCAGCCAGGGGCTGCGCAACTACATCGAGACCGGCATCGAGCTCGACGCGGTGATCAGCTACGACTTGCTGATCAACATCTTCACGCCGAAGACGCCGCTCCACGACGGGGCGGTGATCGTCGCCGACGGCCGCCTCAAGGGGGCGAGCTGCTTCCTGCCGCTGTCGGTCGATCCCTACATCTCCCGCACGTTCGGCACGCGCCACCGCGCCGCGATCGGCATCACGGAGGAGTCGGACGCGATCGCCGTCGTCGTCAGCGAGGAGCGGGGCGTCGTGTCCGTGGCGATCGACGGCGCGCTGCGCCAGGACCTCGACACGCGCGGGCTGCGCGCGATCCTCGAGGAGTACTGGGCCGCGCCGCGTCCGGCCGCGAAGACCAAGACGAACGAGAAACGGCGCCCGGCGAAGGACGGTCCGCGCGCCGCGGAGGCGGGCCGGTGACCGGCGGATTCCTGCGCCGCAATTGGGGCTTGAAGCTCTTCAGCCTCCTCCTCGCGTACGTCGCGTGGGCCTACGTCGTCAGCCGCTCGCCGTCGGTGCGCTTCGTCAGCGTGCCGGTGGAGTTCGTGCCGCCCGAAGGGATGGCGATCCTCGACTACAACCCGCGCGAGGTCCGCGTGCGGCTGCAGGGGGACGCTCCGGTCCTCAACCGGCTCAACGAGCAGGGGCTCTACGCCCGCGTGCAGCTCGAGCCGTCGCTCAAGGCCGGGCGGCCGCAGAAGATCGCCGTGCAGGACCGCGAGGTGATCGGCGTGCCGAACGGCCTGCTGCGCGAGATCGTCACGCCGTCGCTCACCGTCACCGTCGAGAAGCGGGTCGTCCGCTCGGTGCCGGTGCGGGTGCGGCTCGGCGATCCGCCGCCGACCGGCTTCCGCGTCGTCAAGAGCTGGGCCGAGCCGGACGTCGTCGAGATCTCGGGGCCGGAAGAGTCGATGCGCAGCGTGACCGAGATCCAGACGGAGCCGGTGGACGCGCGCAACCATCGCCGGCCGTTCACGGCGCTGCAGAGCCTGACCAAGCCGGACGCGCTCGTCTCGCTCCGGCCGGAGGCGGTGCGGGTCAACATCCTCGTCGAGGAGGTGCCGGGGCCGGTCGAGATGACGCTGCCGGTGCGTCCGAACCTCGACGGCTTCGACGTCGATCCCGCCACCGTGAAGGCGGTGATCGAGGCGCCCCCCTCGCTGCTGCAGCGGATCTCCGGACGCGTCGCCGCGGTGGCCGACGTGGACGGGCGCAGCAGCACCGCCGGCGTGCGTCTCGACTTCGGCGCGCTGGCGCTCGACGAGACGGCGAAGATCCGCGTCCTGGCGCTCGACCCCGCGCGCGTCCGCGTGCGGCGCAGCGCCCCTTGAACGAAGACCGACCGAAGAGAGACCTTTGATGCGCCAACTGTTCGGCACGGACGGCATGCGCGGCGTCGCCGGCGAGCCGCCCCTCGTTCCCCTCACGCTGCACAAGCTCGGCGGCGCGCTCGTCGAGGCGATCCGCCACGACCGCCCGGACCTCCCCGCGCCGCGGATCGCCGTCGGCATGGACACGCGCGAGTCGTGCGGGTGGATCGCCGCCGCGCTCGCCCGCGGCGTCGCGGACGCCGGCGGGACCGCCGTCGGCGCGGGCGTGCTGCCGACCCCGGCCCTCGCGCTGATCGTGCGCGACGCCGGCTTCGCCGCGGGGCTGATGATCTCCGCCTCGCACAACCCGTATCACGACAACGGCGTGAAGGTCTTCGACTGCCGCGGCGCGAAGCTCCCCGACGAGATCGAGGCGGAGCTCGAGCGGCGGATGGGCGCGGCGCCCGACGCGCCGCTCTCCGCCGAGGAGCTGACGGCGAATCCGCCGCCCGTGGACGAGACGCTGCGCGAGCGGTACCTCGCCTTCCTCGAACGCTGCCTCGCCGGCGCGCGGCTCGAAGGGCTGTCGGTCGTGCTCGACGCGGCGAACGGCGCGGCGTCGGTCGTCGCCCCCGAGGCGTTCCGGCGCGCCGGGGCGCGGGTGACGACGCTCGCCGACGCCCCCGACGGGCGGAACATCAACGACGGCTGCGGCTCGCTCCATCCGGAGCGGATGGCGCGGGAGGTCGTCGCGCGCGGCGCCGACGTCGGCTTCGCCTTCGACGGCGACGCCGACCGCTGCATCGGCGCCACGCGGAGCGGCCGCCTGCTCGACGGCGACTTCTCGCTCTACTACGCCGGCCGCGCGCTGCGCCGCGCGGGGCGTCTCGCCTCGGGCGCCGTCGTCGCCACGGTGATGAGCAACCTCGGGTTGGAGAAGGCGCTGGCGCGGGAAGGGATCGCGATGCTCCGCGCGCCGGTCGGCGACCGCTACGTGCTCGAGGCGATGCGCGCCGGCGGCCACGCGCTCGGCGGCGAGCAGTCGGGACACATCATCTTCGGCGACCTCGCGCCGACCGGCGACGGCACGCTCACCGCGCTGCTGCTCGCCTCGTTCCAGCGCGCCGGCGCGGGCGACGTCGAGGCCGCGCTCGACGAGCTGCCGCGCTTCCCGCAGCGGCTCAGGAACACGCGCGTTTCGGCCAAGCCGCGCATCGAGGACAACCCCGTCCTCGCCGCCGCGGTGCGGCGCGCGGAGACGGAGCTCGGCGCCGACGGGCGCGTCGTCGTGCGCTATTCCGGCACCGAGCCGCTGGCGCGCGTGATGATCGAAGGGCCCGAGCAGGCGCAGGTCGATCGACTCGTGGACGAGATCATCGACGTCTTCCGCCGCGAGGTCGGCGCCTGACGCGTTCGCCGTTCGCGCGGGCGCGCGTCGTCGCGCGCGCCCGCGTCGTCGCCCGCGTCGGACGGACGCAGCCGCCGACAAGTCCTCGTCCTCGAGGCGACGCGCGTCCCCTCGCGGCAGTCGCCTTCATTCCATCGATCTTCCCCGCGCGCCGCGCGCCCGTACATTTTCGCGGACGGGAGGAGACGATGGACCGCCCGCGACGAAGCGAGTGGCGCGAACTGCTGCGGGCGCGGCGCGAGCGGCTGCGCCGCGCGGCGTTCGACGA
>JAJFTU010000366.1 GCA_021372775.1 bacterium
GGGCGCGAACGTCCCGGAAGGAAGGGCGTACGCCTCCGCCGTCTGGACCGGCAGCGAAATGATCGTCTGGGGCGGCATGAAGAGCGCGGCCGCCGCGGCCGACGGCGGCCTGTACAACCCGGTCTCCGATTCGTGGGCGTCTACTTCGTTGACGCTGGGCGCAGGCGCGAACGTTCCGGCGGGACGGATGCTCCACGCCGCCGTCTGGACCGGCGCCGCGGACCACCGGATGATCGTCTGGGGAGGTCTCGGCGGGAGCACGTTCTTCAACTCCGGCGGCCTCTACTGCGCTCCGGAGCCGGCCTGCGCCTCGCAGGTCGTCTATCGCGACCGCGACGGCGACGGCCACGGCGATCCAGCCGAGGCGGCGACGGCCTGCGTCGCGTCCGCGTGGCCGAGTTCCGGCGACGACTGCAACGACGCAGACGCGACGGTGTGGTCCGCGCCGAGCGAGGTCGCGTCCCTTTCGTTCCGCTCGAACAAGACCACGCTGGCGTGGTCGGCCGCCGCCCAACGCGGCGGCACGGCGGCGGCGACGGTGAGCTACCGCGTCTTCCGGAACACGGGCGCGCCGTCGCCCGGAACGATCTACGGCGTCCTGGCGAGCGGACTCGCGACGCTCTCGACGACGGACGCGGCCGTTCCGCCGGCCGGCGCGGCGTCGTTCTATCTCGTCGGCGCGTTCAACGGCTGCGGCGGCACGTTGGGGACCGCGTCGAACGGGACGTCGCGGACCGGCGCGACGCCCTGAGTGAAGGAAGGGCAGCGCGGCCCCTCGCCGGACGAGGGGCCGGCGGCCGCGACGGCGCGGAGACGGGGGAGCGCCCCGCCGCGCCCAGGGAGCGTACGAACGTGGGCATTCCTTCTCGCGCGGCGCGGGCCGCGGCATCGTGGTTGGTCGTCCTTTGCGCGGGCGCGGCGGCGAGCGGGGCCGCGACTCCGGTTCGCACTCCCTTGACGTTCGAACAGCGCGTCGAGTGCCGACGCAAGGTGGAGCAGGTCTACTGGAACCACCGAGTCTGGCCGAAGGAGAATCCCGGCCCGAAGCCCGCTCTCTCCGCGGTGCTGCCGGACGAGGCGCTGCGCGCGAAGGTCGAGGCGCAGCTCAAGGCGTCGAGCCTGCTCGCGGACTACTGGAAGCAGCCGCCGACCGGCGCCCGGCTGCAGGGCGAGATCGACCGGATGGTCCGCGACACGAAGTCGCCGGAGACGCTGCGGGAGCTGTTCGCGGCGCTGAACGACGACCCGCGCCTGATCGCCGAATGTCTCGCGCGTCCGGCGCTGGAGCGGCGCGACGCCGAGCAGTCGTATTGGAGCGACGCGCGGATCCACGGCGAGCGGAAGGCGCGGATCGAGGCGGAAGTCGCGTCGCTGCGCGGCGACGCGTCGGCGCTGTCGAGTCTCTCCGGCGTCTACTCGGAGACGACGCTTGCGCTCGACGACGAGGCGACGGACGGAACGACCGCGAGGCGCAAGGCGACGGCGGACGAGCCGGGAACGCGCCGTCTGGGCCGCGCGGAGTTCGCCGCGGCGGTCGATCGCCTGCGCGGTCTCTTCGGCGTCGGGACGAACGCGGAGGCGGCGTCGTCGCCGCGGCGGACGACGGCTTCGGGCGCGGGGGCCGACGCCGCGGCGGACGCGGATCGGGAGATCGCCGCGCGCGTCGCCGCCTTGCCCCGTCTGCGGCTCTCCGCGGTCGAGGACGAGGGCGCCAGCTTCGCCGTGCGCGTCGTGCTCGCCGCGGACGGCGCGTCGGTGAAGATCGGCGCGACGATCTGGCCGAAGCGCGCCTACGCCGACTGGGCGGCGGAACGGCCGAACGGCGTCGCTCCGGAGATCGGCGAGCCGTCCGGCGGCTACAAGGTCGCCGCGCCGAAGTCGGGCGGATGCACCGACGACACGTGGCAGCCGACGGCGAGGGGCAGCATGCCGCAGGCCGGCGCTTTGAAGACCGCCGTTTGGACCGGCGCGGAGATGATCGTCTGGGGCGGCACCGACCCCGTGGGCCAGGCGACGAACACCGGAGGCCGCTACAACCCGACCACCGACACATGGGTCCCCTGTTCGCTCCCCGCGGGGGTCGGCGGGGCGCCGAGCGCGCGGGAGTTCCACTCGGCGGTCTGGACCGGCAGCGAGATGATCGTGTGGGGCGGCATGAACGCGTCCGGCGTCGCGCTGAACACGGGGGGACGCTACAACCCCGAGACGGACAGTTGGGCGGCGAGTTCGCTGACGACGGCCGCGGGCGCGAACGTTCCGTCGCCGCGTCGCGCGCACACGGCGGTATGGACCGGCGCCGAGATGATCGTCTGGGGCGGTACGAGCGACGGCGGCGCCGGCCTCCGCGACGGCGGACGGTACAGTCCGACGACGGACAGCTGGGCGAGTTCTTCGGGGCTCGCCGCGGTCGCGGCAGCGCCGGCGGGACGCTTCAATCACACGGCCGTCTGGACCGGCACGGAGATGATCGTCTGGGGCGGCGAGGGCCCGTCCGGCACGTACCTGAACACGGGCGGCCGCTACAACCCGGGAACCGATGCCTGGGCGACGAGCGTCCTCGCTTCGGGCGCCGGGAGCGGCGTGCCTTCGGCGCGCATCTGGCACACGGCCGTTTGGACCGGCGCGGAGATGATCGTGTGGGGCGGGTGGGCGAACGAAAACACGCCGCCGAACACCGGCGGCCGGTACAACCCCGCGACCGACAGTTGGACCGCGAGTTCGCTGACGACCGGCGCCGGGGCGAACGTCCCGGTCGGACGAGTCCAACACACCGCCGTCTGGACCGGATCGGAGATGATCGTCTGGGGCGGCTCGGACGGAACGACCTACGGCTACGCGGCGGGCGGCCGGTACAACCCCGCGACCGACAGTTGGACCGCGAGTTCGTTGACGACCGGCTCGGGGGCGAACGTGCCCAGCGCGCGGCTCGGCCACGCGGCCGTCTGGACGGGCGGCGAGATGCTGGTTTGGGGCGGAATTCGCCAAGGCGGAATGGTCGCCACCGGCGGCCGCTACAATCCGGCCACCGACTCTTGGGCGGCGGGCGCTCTCTCGATCGCCGCGGGAGGCGGGGCGCCGTCAGGGCGCCAACTCCACACGGCCGTCTGGACGGGCGCCGAGATGATCGTGTGGGGCGGCGAGGACTTCGAGCATTCGAACGGACTGAACACGGGAGGCCGCTACGACCCCGCCGCCGACGCGTGGACCGCGAGTTCGCTGCCGACGGCCGCCGGGCCGAACGTGCCGGGCCCCAGGGTCTACCACACGGCGGTCTGGACCGGACGGGAGATGATCGTCTGGGGCGGGAAGTCGGACTCGACGAAGCTCGGCACGGGCGGCCGCTACAACCCGGCGACCGATGCCTGGGCGACGTGCTCGCTGACCGCCGGCTCGGGAAGCAACGCTCCCGCGCCGCGCGCCTATCACACCGCGGTCTGGACGGGCTCGGAGATGATCGTGTGGGGAGGCTCGACGGCCGGGGCCGCCGCTCCGACGGGCGGCCGCTACAACCCCGACACGGACACGTGGGCGGCGAGCTCGCTGACGACGGGAGCGGGCGCCAACGTGCCGCAGGCGCGCACCGACCAAACGGCAGTCTGGACGGGACGCGAGCTGATCGTTTGGGGCGGATCTTCGCAGGACGCCCCCGGCAAGGGCGGCCGCTACAACCCTCGGACCGACACGTGGGCGGCCTGTTCGCTGACGACGGGCGCGGGCGCGAACGTCCCGCTGGGGCGCGACGGCCAGACGGCGGTCTGGACGGGGCGCGAGATGATCGTCTGGGGCGGCTACGCGGCCGGCGAGACGAACACGGGCGGCCGCTACAACCCGGATACCGACACTTGGGCGGCGACGACGACGGGCGACCGCGTTCCGGCCGCGAGACACGACGCCGCCGGCGTCTGGACCGGCGCCGAAATGATCGTGTTTGGCGGAAGCGCGCAGTCCGCCGTGTTCAAGACGGGCGGACGGTACGACCCGACGACCGACGTCTGGTCGGCGAGCTCGCTGACCGACGGCTCGGGAAGCGACGTCCCGTCGCCGCGCTTCGTCGTCTCGGCTGTTTGGACGGGCGCGGCCGACCACCGGATGATCGTCTGGGGCGGGACGGACATGGGGGGGATGTACGACACCGGCGGCCTCTATTGCGCCGCGGTCCCCTCGTGCGCCTCGCAGATCGTCCACCGCGACGCGGACGGCGACGGCCGCGGCGATCCGACGACGGCGGCCACGGCCTGCGTGGCGCCGGCGACGTGGGGGAGCGCGGGCGACGACTGCGACGACGCCGACGCGGGCGTCTGGTCGATCCCGGGCGAGGTCGCGTCGCTGTCGGTCGGCGCCGACAAGACGACGCTGCGGTGGTCGGCGACGCCGTGGAGCGGCGGCGCGGCGCCCGCGACGTACCGGCTGTTCCGGCAGACCGGGGCGCTCTCGTCGGGCGCCGTCTACTCGAATCTCGCGAGCGGCCTCGCCGCGCTCTCGACGACCGACGCGACGGTCCCCGCGGCCGGCACGGCGTCGTTCTACTTGGTCGGCGCGTTCAACGGCTGCGGCGGGACGCTCGGGGCGGGCTCGGACGGGACGCCGCGCGCGGGCGGGACGCCCTGAGCGGGAACGTCCGAGACCAGCGGCGCTCCGCTTGACGCGCCGGCGGACGCCGCGGGATCCTCGACCGCGGCGCGGCGAAGACGACGTCGCGCGCCCGCGAGAGGAGAGAGCGATGTCGGCAAGGCTGATGGAGTACTTCAACAAGCGGCCGCGGCTCGGCTGCCTGGCGACCGCGAACGCGAAGGGCGAGGTGGACGTCGCCTACTTCGGCTCGCCGCAGATGATCGACGAGAAGCGGATCGTGATGGGGCTGGGCGACAAC
>JAJFTU010000367.1 GCA_021372775.1 bacterium
TCATCGGCATCTTGGCCGCGATCGCGGTCGTGAATCTCCGGGGCGCGCTCGACCGCTCCCGGCAGACGAAGACGATGGCGACGATGCGCACCGTCGGTTCGGCGATCCACGCCTACCAGATGGACTACTCCTACATGCCGCAGGACGGGACCACGGGCGCCGCCCTGAAGACCGCCCTCGGCGGAGGGGCGATCCAGGTCGTGGACGTCCAGGACGCGTGGCGGCACGATCTGGTCTACAGCACCGACCAGCACGACTACACGCTGCGCAGCTACGGCAACGACGGGGCGCTCGGTCCGGCCGACATTTCGCGCGCGACCCGCGACCACTACGAGAACGACCTCGTCTACGTGGACGGCGTCTTCACCGCCAGCCCCGAGCGCTGACCGATTCATCCTTCGCGCGGCGGGCGCGGGCGTCGCGGCTCTCCCCGCTCCGACGGACGCTTCCTTCAGGACAGCGCCGCGCGCCGCGCCGCGAGTCCAGCACCCCGCGAGGCACTTCGGCCTCGCCGCGGCGCCGCTATCTGGCGCACAATCACCGCCATGAACGGGAACGCCACCGCCGTCCGGCGGCTCGCGCCGTGGCTCCTGCCGCCGGCCGCGCTCGCGGCGGCGTGGCTGCTGTGCGGCGTCTTCCGCACCGACGACCTCTACATCTACCTCCGCATGGCCCGCAACGTCCTCGACGGGCGCGGCTGGGGCTTCAATCCGGGCGAGGCGGTGGACGTCGCCAGCTCGCCGATCTGGTTCTTCTCGCTGCTCGGACTGGGACGGCTCGGCCTCCTCTCGCCCGCCGCGGCGCAGCTCCTTTCGGCTCTCGCCTGGCTCGCCGCGCTGTGCGGCGGCATGGAGTTCGCGCGGCGTCTGGGCGGCGAGCGCGCCCGCTGGATCGCGTTCGCGGCGCTGGCGCTCGATCCGTGGGTCGTCCGCTGGTCGTGGAGCGGGATGGAGGCGGGGCTCGCCGCGGCGCTCGCGGCGTGGGGCCTGGCGCTGCGGCTCGACGCCGGAACGTCGAGACGCGCGGCGTGGGGCTCGGGGCTGCTCCTCGCGCTGGCGCCGCTGGCGCGGCCCGAGTTGGCCGTCCTGCCGTGCGCCGTCTTGCTCGCCGAATGGACGACGCGCCGCGGGCGCACGGTCCGCCGCGCCGCGTCGCTCGTCGCGCCGACGGCGGTCTTCGGCGCCGCGTGGCTCGCCTTCTCGCTCGCGGTCTGGGGCTCGCCGATCCCTTCGACGGCGATCGCCAAGGGGCCGGGGGAGAGCCTCGCCGGAATCGTCGCCTCGCTCGCGCGCACCGGCGCGGTGCTCGGCTCGACGCAGGCGCTGTTCGCCGCGGCGGGGCTGTGGGAGGCGCTTCGCCGGGCGCGCGGAGACGACGAGGACGCCGCGTCGGGACGCGCGGCGCTGCTCTTCGCCGCGGGGCTGGCCGGCGTCTACGCGCTTTACGGCGTCATCGTCTACACGCGCTACCTCGCGCCCTTGGTCGTCGCGGTCGTGCCTTTCGGCGCGGCGGCGCTGGCGCGGCTCGCGTCGTCCTCCTCGCCCCGGACGCGGGGCGCCGCCGTCGCCGCGTGCCTCGCCGCGCTGGCGTTCGAGGCGGTCTTCGCGACGGCGGTCGTCGCGCCGCGGACCCGCGCCTACGCCCGGTCGATGGACCAATGCGTCGCGCCGACGGCGGCGGAGGTCGCGCGGCGCACCGCGCCCGGGGACCTGATCGCGCTCCACGACATCGGGCTGATGGGCTGG
>JAJFTU010000368.1 GCA_021372775.1 bacterium
CGTGGGCGGCGGCGTGCGGCGCGACGTGAGCGAGTGGCTCATGGAGGCGTGGCACGCGATGGACGCGGCGCTCAAGGCCGCGCCGCAGACCGTCGCGGCCGACGCGCTCTCCTGCCTGCTCGCCCTGCGGTGGTGGGCGTCATGCCGCGAGCGGCTGGCGGCGGACGACAGCCCGGTCGTGCGCGACGAGCTCGACGACGCCGAGCGGTACATGGGCCATCTTGCGCGCGCGATGGAGGGGAGATGAGGCGGCGGTGCCGGTGCGGGGCGCGACGCCCGTCGTACCGCTCCGCCGTCTTCGGCGGCCGGGCGCGCCTCTACTGCATCGAGGGCGGCCGCGTCTCCGAGCTCTCGCGCCGCGCGCGCGGAGGACGGTTCTGATGGCCGGCGCGACGGTCCAGCTCGACCTCAACTTTGCCCGCGTCAAGCGCGACGCGGCGATCGACGCAGCCGCCGCGCACGCCGCGGCCTCGTGGGTCCGGCTCGCGACGCTCTGCCTCCTCTACGTGGCGACGACGCACGAGCGCCTCACCTCCGAGGGCGTCCTTGACCAGATGGCGCGGACCGCGTCCGAAATCCGGACCCACGAGCGCCGGGCGTTGGCGAACGTCGTCCTCGAAGGCAAGCGGCGCGGCTGGATCGCCGCGACGGGGGAATGGCGCACCTATCGGAATCCGAGCCGCAACGCGGCGCCGAGCCGCGTCTGGCGGTCGCTGATCTTCGGACGAAAGGAGAGGGGATGAGCACGGCAAGACGAACCAATCCGCAGGACGAGGTGAGGCAGACCTTCACCTTGCCGGTCCCGATGACTCCGGACGAGGTCCGCGAGGCCGGCGAGACGCTCGCCGAAACGCTCCGCGAGATCGAGCGCATCCGCGAGAAGAAGCGCGCCGCAAACGCTGAGTTCAAGCAGGACCTCGACCAGCTCGCGTCCGACGCGTCCGAGCTGAGCGGCAAGATCAGCACGAAGACCAAGTACGAGTCGGTGTCCTGCCGGCTCCGCCGCGGCCCCGACGGGAAGCTCGAGATTCTGCGCGAGGACTCGGGGGAGATCGTTCCCTACGGCCGAATCCGCGATGAGGAGCGCCAACTCGCGCTCGGGTACGGGGCGAACTGATGGCCCGCTGCGCGCGCTGCGAGGTCTGCGGCGCGGCAGCAGTCGAGGAGGAGGGGGCATGAGGATGCTCAAACTGACGCTGTCGAGCGGCAGGCCGATCCACATCGAGACGTCTGCGGTCATCGCCGCTGTGGAGGAGCGGCGATGACCCACGAGAAAGCCCGCCACCTCTACGAGGTCTACGACGGGTGCTGCATGGCGTGGATTTCCGCCGAGACGTGCGAGCCTGCCAACGACGACGCGCCGTTCACCGACTTCTCCACCACGCCGCCGACCACTCTCCTCTGCCGCGAGTGGGTGGAGCGCGCCGGGAAGAGCTGCGTCGTGCTCACGGAGGACTGGTGATGATCGGCCTCTGGCTGCTGGCCTGCGGCGTGAGCGCCGCGGTCATCGCGTGGAGGGAGAGATGAAGTCGCGCTGCAAGTGCGGGCGGCGGCGCGCCCGGATGGTCCGCGTCGTCCGCGTATGCGGGAACGCCGCGCGCTACTACTGCATCGCCTGCGGACGCCGCGTCGCGCCGAAGCGGAGCCACGCGGGTCGCAAATGGTGGTCTGGGGAGGCGCAATGACCGAACGCGTGTGCTGGGACTGCCGGCACTTCA
>JAJFTU010000369.1 GCA_021372775.1 bacterium
CGCCGCGGCCCGCTTCGATTTCGCGGCCTCGCTGCTGCCGAACGGAACGGCGCTGGCGGCGGGCGGAAACGGCGCCGCGGGCGTCGCCGCGTCCGCGGAGATCTTCGATCCGGCGACGGAGCAGTGGACCACCGTCGCGGCGCCGCCGGCGGCGGCGGCGGACCAGACGGCGACGCTGCTCCCCTCGGGGCGCGCGCTGCTGCTCGGCGGCTGGAACGCCGCGCCGCTCGCCGTCGCGCAGCAGTACGACGCGTCGTCCGCGGCGTTCGCGCCGACCGCGTCGATGGCCGAGGCGCGGCGGAATCACCGCTCGGTTTTGCTGCCGAACGGCAAGGTCCTCGTCGCCGGCGGCGCGACGGCCGAGGTCTACGACCCGGCGACGGGCAGGTTCGGCGCGCCGATCCCGCTCGTCGAGGGACGGGTGGGCCACACGGCGACGCTGCTGCGGAACGGCAAGGTCCTGATCGCCGGCGGCGTCGGCGACACCGGCGCCGAGCTGTTCGATCCGGCCGCGAACGGGGGGCTGGGCGGCGTCTCCGCGACCGGCGCGACGACGACGGCGCGTCGGAACCACACGGCGACGTTGCTTCCGGACGGCAGGGTTCTGCTTGCGGGCGGGCGGGACGCTTCGAACCAGCGTCTCGCTTCGGCCGAGCTCTACGACCCGGCGACCGGTTTCTTCACGGCCGCCGGATCGCTCGTCAAAGGGCGCGAGTTTCACACCGCCACGCTGCTGCCGAACGGGAAGGTGCTGATCGCCGGGGGCATGAGCATCTCCAACGGCCCGTGGGTCCCCGCGGAGCTGTACGATCCGATCACGGGCGCGTTCGTCGCCGGCGCGAACCTCGTCGCCGCCCGCTACTACCACACCGCGACGCTGCTGCCTTCGGGAAAGGTCCTGCTGGCCGGGGGACTGGTGAGCTCCGGTCCCGCGGGGGGCGCCGAACTCTACGATCCGGCGGCGGGTACGTTCGCCGCGACCGGCAGCATGGCGGGGACGCGGTACTACAACACGGCGACGCTTCTTCCTTCGGGGCGGGTTCTGATGGCCGGCGGCGTGGACGGCTACGCCTCGTTGGGCACGACCGAGCTCTACGACCCGGCGAACGGGACATTCGTCGTCGGACCCTCGCTCGCCGCGGTCCGCACCTTGGCCTCCGCGACCCTCCTTCCGAACGGGAGGACGCTGATCGCCGGCGGGTTCGAACTCGCGACGCAGGCGACCTTGGCGAGCGCCGAGTTGTACGACGCCGGCTCGGGCGCCGCCGAGGCGTGGCGTCCCGCGGCGAGCGCGCTGACCGATCCGATCGTCGCCGGCGAGAAGGTCGAAGCCGACGGCACGCTCTTCGCCGGCCTGAACGGCCTCGGCCCCGAGGGCTCGGGCGGCGGCTACCAGAGCTCCGCGACGAACTACCCGCTGCTTCAACTCCGCCGCCTCGACAGCGAGCAGACGGTCTTCCTGCCGCTCGATCCGCAGGCGGGGGCCTCGGGCACGTCGTTCACGTCCTCGACCGGGTGGTGCCTGCCTCCGGGCCCGGCGACGGCGACGGTCTTCGTCGACGGCATCGCGGGCGCGGCGCGCTTCGCGACCGTCGTCGTTCCCGCACCGACGATCGCCGGCCCGGCGATCAACCCCTGCGGCTCGAACGCGGCGACGTTGACGACCGAGACCGGCATGACGAACTACCAGTGGCTCCGCGACGGGAAAGCGATCGCCGGGGCGACGGGCGCGACCTACGCCGCGACGGCCGCGGGGAGCTACGCCGTCCGCTACACGCGCGCCTGCACGATCGTGACCTCTGCGGCGCACGCGGTGACGATCGATCCCGACCCTTCGCCGTCGGTCTCCGGCCCCGCGGAGGCGTGCGAGTCGGCGACGGTCTCGACCGGCGCCTTCGCGTCCTACCAGTGGAACCGCGACGGGGCGCCGATCGACGGCGCGACGGGGCGGAGCTACGTCGCGACGGCGGGCGGCGTCTACGGCGTCACGGTGACCAACACGCGCGGCTGCCCCGCGACGTCGGCGGGGAAGAGCGTCGTCGTGGACACGCATCCGGCGATCTCCGCCGATCCCGTCTCCGCCGCGGTCTGCGCCGGCGCCGACGCGTCCTTCAATGTCCAGGCGACCGGCTCGGGCCTGAGCTACCGCTGGCAGGTCAGCGCCGACGGCGGGACGAGCTTCGCCGACCTCGCCGACGGCGCGTCCTACTCGGGAACCGGCACGGCGACGCTCGCCGTGGCCAAGGCGGGACAGGACCTCGACGGCAAGCGCTACCGCGCCGTCGTCAGCGGAATCTGCCCGTCGCCCGCGACGTCCGCGGCGGCCGCGCTCGCCGTCGGCGGGCCGTACTCCGCGCCGCTCCTCGGGTCGGTCGCCGTCGTTGCGCTCTGCGAGCGGGACGGCGTGCGGGCGACGTTCGCCGCCGCGTCGGGCGCCGCGCGCCACGACCTCTACAAGGACGGCGCGCCGGTCGTCTCCGGCTACGCGTCGGGCGACGTCTACAAGCCGGGCGACGCGGCGCCGCACACCTACTTCGTGCGCGCGGTCAACGGCGCCTGCTCGGCCGACTCGGCGTCGTCCGCGCTCGCCGACGACGGCGTCACGCCTCCCGCGGTCGCGGGGCTCGCGCTCTCCAAGGACGCGGCGAACTTGAAGTTCGCGTGGACGCCGATCGCCGACCCGACGTTCGTGGACTTCTACGAACTGCTCCGCGCGGCGTCTCCGGACGGGACGTTCGACGTTCTGGTCGGCGACGCGAGCGGCGCCGCGGCGAGCGTCGCCCTCGCCGCGGAGCCGGCGACCGCCTACTACAAGATCCGCGCCGTGAAGCGGACCTGCCGCGGCCCGGCCGACTGACCGCCGCGCGCCGGGCCGGCGGTCCGTCGGCCCGGCCTGCGGTCCGTCGGCGCCCGAAACGAAAAGGCCCGCGCCGTCGCGGCGCGGGCCTCGCGATTCCTCGCGGCGGAAAGGGCGCTTCAGCGCTTTTTGGCCAGCGCCTTCTTCAGCGCCTGCGCCATCAGCGTCTCGCCGCCCTCGTCGGCCGAGGCCTTCGCCGACGGGCCGAGGTACTTGGCCCGCGTCTCGTCGTCGATCGCCCCTTCGGCCGGCCCCTTCTGGCTGAGGCTGACGCGGCGCGCGCCGGCGTCCACGGCGACGACCTCGACCTCGATCGTCTGCCCGACCTTCAGCACATCGGAGGGATGGTTGAGCCGCCGGTCGGCCGCGATGGCCGAGATGTGCAGCAGCCCGTCGATCCCCGGCGCGACCTCGACGAAGGCGCCGAACGGGGCGAGGCGCGAGACCTTCCCCTGGACCTTGCGCCCGACGGCGAGCGTCTCCGCGGCGCCGCGCCACGGATCGTCCTCGGCGAAGCGCATCGTCACCGAAACGCGCGGGCGGCCCTTTTCCTGGTCGATCTTGAGCACGCGCACGTTGACGGTGTCGCCGACGTTGAGCGTCGCCTTGACCTCGTCCTGGTTGCCCCAGCCGAGCTCGAACGACGGGGCGAGGGCGTGGATGCCGGCGCCGAGATCGACGAACACGCCGAAGCGCTCGACCTTGACCACGGTCGCCGGGCGGGTCTGCCCCTCGGCCAGTTCGGCGAGGAGCTGCGCCCGCTGGCGCTCGACCTCTTCGCGGACGATCGCCGAACGGGACAGCACGACGTCCTTGCCGCGGATCTCGAGGATCTTGAAGCGGAACGTCTGCCCGACGTATTCCGTCGCCGGCTTGGCCGGGCCGTAGTCGATCTGCGAGAACGGGACGAAGCCGCGCAGCCCCTTGAGGTCCACGGTGTAGCCGCCCTTGTTCTCGGACGTCACGCGCCCCTCGACCGGCAGGTTGGCCTTCATCGCCTCGGTCAGCTCTTCGAGGTTCATGTTCCGGGCGCTGGCGGCGCGGGCGAGCTTGATCCCCGCTCCGTCCGCGGCGCGGACGTGGAACTCGAAGACGTCGCCGACCTTGACGGCGGCCAACTCCTCGGCCGTGAAGTCCTCGCGCGCGACCGAGGCCTCGCTGCGCTGACCGACGTCCACGAGGAACGAGGTCTCGCCCAGCGCGACGATCCGTCCTTGCACGCGTTCGCCCGCGGCGAGCGGGGCGACCTCGTCCTTGCCGGTCTCTTCGAGCAGGCGCGCGAATTCGTCGCCCGCGGCGGCCTGGTCGAGGGAGGATACGTTGCCCTTGAAGCGCGAAACGTTCTGGTCGCTCATCGAGTCATCCTTTGCGGCGCCACAGTCTAGCCCACGCCGCGCGGGTTATCACCGTCCGGGGAGCGCGAGGCGCGGTCCGGGCCACGGAACGTGGTGCGGACCGAAGACGAGATAGAAGGCGTTGCCGCGCAGCGACCCCCACGCCGTGCCGATCGTCACCGAGCCGAAGCGCCCGGTGTGCAGGTCGGCGAAGAGCGAGTAGCCGTGGCCGTTGCGCGGCACGGTTTCGTCGGCGCGGTCCTCGCCGAGCTTCCACGCCGCCGCGCTCGCGCCGCCGACCACCGCCACGCCGGCGATGTTGGCGAGCTCGCGCCGCAGCACGAGCGTGCCGCGCAGCGTGTCGGGGGCGAGGCCGCGTCCCGGGAGCAGCCGCGGCGCCTCCCACCATCCGCCGGGATCGGTCCATCGGTCCTGCGGCAGCGGCTTGTCCTTCTCCGCCCGCGAGCCGACGCCGAGCAGCGCGAGCGACCATTCGCCGTCGCGCGTCAGCGGAAAGTGCGCGCTGAAGTCGGCGGAGACGACGCGGGCGCGGTCCGCTCCGGCGAACGGCAGCACGGCCGTCGCCGTCCAGGCCACGCCGCGCGTCGGACGCTGCGGATCGTCCCGCTTGTCGGCGCGCCACGTGACGTCCACCGAGAAATCGCCGCTGGTGCTGGCGTCGGCCGGCGTCGGCGGCGCGCCCGCCGTCGGCTCGAGCGCCGAGGCGTCCACGACGCGTCCCGCGATCCCGAGTTCGGCGCGGCCGAAGCGGCCGTTGGGCGTGCGCAGGCCGATCTCCGCCGCCTGCAGCCAGAAGCCGTCGGTTCCCTGCAGATCGCCGCCGACCGTGTAGTTCGGCACGAAGCCGCGCGAGAGGATCGTGCGGACGAAGAGCGGCGTGCGGCCGCCGGGCGGGCCGGCCTCGAAGCCGAGCGTTCCGCCGAGGCGCCACGCCGCGGCGCGCATCTCGAGGTTCCAGCGCTTCCAGCCGAGGAGCGAGGGCCAGGCCATCCGCCCCCAAAGCGTTCCGCCGAGGCTGTCCGAGGCGCCGACGTTCATCGTGAAGAGCCAGAGCGGCGGCTCCTCGACGTCGAGCCGCAGCGCGAAGCGGCCGTCCTCGCCGCGCGCGGCGTCGATCCCCTGCACCTCGGCGAACTCGCCCCGCGCGTAGACGCCGCTCAGCGCGTCGGCGGCGACGTCGAGGCGGGCCGTGCCCTGCGGCACGGCGTTGGCGACGAGCGTCGTTCCGGCCATGTCGCGGACGACGACGTCGGAGAGCAGCCCTTCCTCGACCTCGACGCGCAGCGCTCCGCTCTCCGGCGTCCACGTCGCGCGGGTCACGCCGGCGAGGAAGAACCCCGCGCGGCGCGCGTCCATCAAGCGGCTCTCGACGGCGCGCAGCGCCAGGGCGGGAGACGGCCAGGCGTCGGGCAGGCGGGCGAACGAGGCGTCGAGCGACGGCGGACGGACGACCTCCAGCCGGCGCACCGGCGGCTGCGGCTCGAGCTCGATCGCCGCCTCGCCGTTCGCGCCGACGAGGACGCGGCCGTCGGCGCCGTCGCCGCGCCGCAGCAGCCGGACCAGCTCCACCTCCAGCCGGAGCGCGGAGACCTTCGCCGGCAGGCCGAGACGCTCCGCGATCTCCTTCGCCTGCGCCGAGGTCGCCGCGCCGCGCGGGACGATCGAGACGACGTCGAACACGCGCTGGTCCTTGGCGTGCGCCTCGAGCGCGCGCAGCGCCGCGCCGCGGCCGCGCGCCCACGCGGTGCGGCCGGCGGCGAGGAACTGGTCGGTGTGGCCGGCGAAATCGAGGAAGCTGTACGGCCCGACCGCGACCGAGAGGACGGCGTCGGCTTCGGCGATCGCCGTCTTGCGTTGGTCCGCGGAGGTGAGCTCGAACGAGCGGGAGACCATCGCGCTGAGCGAGGTCACGTCGTCCACGTGGGGCAGGGCGGTTCCCTGCGCGGTCAATTGGACCGCGACGACGACGTCCGCGCCGAGGGTGCGCGCGACCGGCGCGGGGACGTTCTGCAGGAAGCCGCCGTCCACCAACAGGCGGTCCCCCAGCGGAACCGGCTTGAAGATCGGCAGACCGATGCTGGCGCGGACCATCGTGGCGATCGGCGCGCGGCGCGGCGCGTAGATCTCGCCGCTCTTGAGGTCGGCGGCGACGGCGCGGAACGGCGTCTTGAGGCGGTCGAAGTCGCCGCCGGCGATCGCGGCGGGGCGGGCGAGGTAGCGCGTCAGCTCCATCATGATCGCCGTGTCGGGAACCATGCCGTGATAGCGCATCCGCGAGCCGCTGCGCTGGCGTCCGGTGGAGAAGAGCGAGAACTCGTCGTCGAGCGGATCGGAGGGCAGGGCCATTCCCTTGGGGCGCGGCGGGCGCGAGAGCGCGAGGTTGAAGTTCGTCTCGCGGAACAGCCGCTCGATCTCCTCCGGCGCCGCGCCGGCGGCGACGATGCCGCCGACCAGCGCGCCGATCGACGTGCCCGCGATCGCGTCGGGCACGAGGCCGTCCCGCTCCGCTTCCTCCAGCAGGCTGACGTGGGCGATTCCCCACGCGCCGCCGCCGCCCAAGGCGAACGCCCAGCGGGGCGCCGCGGCGGGACGCCAGTCGGGGACGAACCGCACGACCCCGTCCGCCGGAATCCGCTCGGCCCGCAGTTCGACCGGCTCGCCGGCGGGCGGCGCGGCCTGACTCGGGGCGGCTTGGGGCGCCGCCGGCTGATCGGCCTGGGGCGCCGCGGGCGGATCGGCCGCGGCGGCGGTGACGAAGAGCGCGGAGGCGACGAGGGCGACGGTCGTGAGGACGCGCATCCGCAAACTGTAGCGCAAATGCGCGCCGACAAAAGACGCGCGCCGCGTGACGTCGGCCCGCGCGGGCGCCGCGCCGCGGGCAGGAAACATCCCCTGCGCGGGCGCCGCGCCGCGGGCAAGAAACGGCCCCCGCGCGGGCGGGGGCCGTCGTGCGGTCAGTTCCCGAACAGGGTCAGCCTTTCGCCTTCTTGATCTTCTCGATCGACGTCGCCTCGATCCACTTCTTGCCGTCCTTCTCGGTCACGACGCCGGTCACGCGCGCGGCCTTGTAGCCGGAGCAGGTGTGGCCGAACTTCTTCAGCGCGTCGTTCTTCACGAGGTAGTACTTGCCCGCGTTCTCCCCCTCGACGACGAGGACGTCCTGGCACTCCTTGGCGTCCGGTTCCTTGAGCGTGCAGTGGGCGCAGGCGATCTTGCCGGTGAGCGTGACGGGGGCGTCGGCGGCCCGCGCCGCCCAGGCGAACCCGACGACGACGATCGCCGCGGCCAACGCCGCGCGGACGATGAGGGATCTCATGCTGTCGCTCCTGTTCTCCTGCGCCGCGGCGATGCGCCCGCCGGCGCGAGGGGCGGAATATACGGCGGCGCCGCCGCCGTGCAGCGCGCGGAACGGCGCGCCGCGCCCCGTACCTCTTGGCGCCGTCCGCGCCGCTACGCGGAGGCCGTGGGCAGGAACCGCGGCGGGCGGCGCGCCTTCGTCGCCCGCTCGAAGGCGAACGCCAACTGCAGCAGCAGCGGCTCGCTGAAGGCGGGGCCGATGAAGGACAGGCCGACCGGGAGGCCGAAGACGTATCCGGCGGGGACGGTGACGCTCGGGTAGCCGGCGACCGCGGCGGGGGTCGAGCTGCTTCCGCCGAAGTGGTCCCCGGCGATCCAGTCGATCGTCCACGCCGGGCCGCCGGTCGGCGCGACGATCGCGTCCACGCGGCGGCGCTTCAGCGCCGCGTCGATCCCCTGCGCGCGGGAGAGCTTGCGGCACTTGGCCAGCGCCTCGTGGTACGCCGGAATCGAGTGCGGCCCGCGCTTCCGCGCCTCGAGGAACAGCTCCTGCCCGAAGTACGGCATCTCCTCCGCCTTGCGCTCCTCGTTGAAGCGGATGATCTCGTCCAGCGTCCTGACCGGCGCCTCCTCCAGGCCGGCGAGGTACTCCTCGAGGCCGGTCTTGAACTCGTAGAGCATCACTTCGAGTTCGTCGCCGTCGTACGCGCCGACGTTCGGGATCTCCGCCGGATCGACGAGCGTCGCCCCTTCCGTCGCCAGCGCGGCGAGCGCCTCCTCGAAGATCGCGTCCACCTGCGCGCCGGCGGCGACCAGCTTCCGCGCGACGCCGATCCGCGCCCCCTTGAGCGAGGCGTCCTTGAGGAACGGCCGGTAGTCGCCGGGAACCTTGCCGCGCGCCGCCGCCGTCGCGGGATCGCGCGGATCGACGCCGGCGATCGCCCCGAGGAGGATCGCCGCGTCGGCGACGGTGCGGCACATCGGCCCCGCCGTGTCCTGCGACGCCGAGATCGGCACGATCCCGGCGCGCGAGACGAGGCCGACTGTCGGCTTCACGCCGACGACGCCGTTGACGCTCGAGGGGCAGACGATCGAGCCGTCGGTCTCCGTGCCGATCCCCGCGGCGCAGAAGTTCGCCGCGACCGCCGCGGCCGAGCCGGAACTCGAGCCGCAGGGCGTGCGGTCGAGGGCGTACGGGTTGCGCGTCTGTCCGCCGCGTCCGCTCCAGCCGCTCGAGGAGCGGGGCGAGCGGAAGTTCGCCCACTCCGAGAGATTCGTCTTGCCGAGCAGCACTGCGCCCGCCTCGCGGAGGCGCGCCGCGACGGCGCCGTCGCGCGCCGGCCGCGCCTCGAGCAGGGCGAGCGAACCGGCGGTCGTCTTCATCCGGTCGGCGGTGTCGATGTTGTCCTTGATCACGATCGGCACGCCGTGCAGCGGGCCGCGGACTCCCTTGCTCTTCCGCTCGGCGTCGAGCGCCTCGGCGATCGCGAGCGCCTCGGGGTTGATCTCGATCACGCTGTTGACGCGCGGCCCGGCGGCGTCGAGGGCGGCGATCCGCTCGAGGTAGAGCTCGACGAGGCGCTTCGACGTCGTGCGGCCGTGGATCATCCGCGTCTGCAGCTCCTCGATCGTCGCCTCGGCGAGCTCGAACTCGTCGGACGGCGGCGCGGCGCCGGGGGCGACCGTCCCGCAGGGCGCCGCGGGCGGCCGCTGCGGCGCGTTCGGCGGCGGGCCGTTTCCCGGCGTGTCGGCGCGTGCGTCGCCGACGAGCGTGACGGCGGCGAGCGCCGCCCCGGCGCCGAGCCCCTGCGCGAGAAACCCCCGCCGGTTCAGTCCGCCGCGTTCCCCGTCCGGCCGTCCCGTGCTCTCCGCCATCGTCGAACCCTCCGCGCCCGCCGCGGGACGCGTCGTGCCGCGGGTCCGCGGCGCCGTCCCCGCATCCGGCCGCGCCTCGGCGGCCGGGCGGCCGTCGCGGGAATTGTCCGTCGAAGAAGGCGTGGAGCGGAGGGGACGCGCGCCGTATATCCGCGTGGTCCCATGTTTCGCGGCGCCCTGGTCCGCGACCCGCGCCTTCCGCGGGATGTTCCGCCCCGGACCGACCTGCCCCCTCCGCGGCGCCGTCCGCGCGTCGTCGCGCCCCCGGTCCTCCGCGGGGAGGGCTCGATGTCCATCCACCTCAAGTCGGCGCTGTCTCTCGCGGCCGTCGCCGCGATCGTCTCGTCGCCGGCCGCCTTCGCGGCCGTGCTCTGCGTCCGCCCCGGCGGCAGCGACGCCGACACCGGCGCCTGCTGGGACCACGCCAAGGCGACCGTGCAGGGGGCGATCGACGCCGCGGCGGAAGGGGACGAAATCTGGGTCGCCGCCGGGACCTACCCCGAGCACGTCAAAAACCGGATCGTTTCGGAGATGGCGGTGAACGTCGCGCTCTACGGCGGCTTCGCCGGGACCGAGACGGCGCGCTCCCAGCGAAACGTCGCGGCCCACCGCACGGTCCTCGACGGGACGAACAGCGGCATCGTCGTTTCGATCACCGGAAGCGCCGGACCGGCGACGCGCCTCGACGGCTTCGACGTCGTCCGCGGCTACGCCACCGGCACGACGAGCTACGGCGGCGGAATCTACGTCCTCGGCTCGGCGCCCGTGATCGCGAACAACCGGATCATGTCCAACCTCGCCGACGGCGCGGGCGGGGGGATGCTCGTCTGGGCCTACCGCGTCGTGCCGCCGGAGGCGCAGCCGCAGATCCTCGACAACCTGATCTACGGCAACCGCGCCGCGGACGGCGGGGCGGGGATCGCGATGGTCGGCGCCTCGCCGGAGATCCGCCGCAACGTCGTCGCCCGCAACTACACCTCCGGCTTCGGCGGCGGCTTCGGCTGCTGGACGACCGAGTCGGCGAAGATCTGCTCGCCGACGATCGCGAACAACCTGATCTTCGAGAACTCCGCCAACTTCAAGGACGTCGGCGCGCTCCTCGGCGGCGGCGGGATCTTCGCCTCCGGCCACGGGCTCGACGGGCGGGCGATCGCCTTCGGCGTCAGCGCGCCCTTGGTCGAGGACAACGTGATCGCCGCCAACGGCGCGGTGGAGAAGGGGGGCGGGATCGCGCTCGTCGATTCGGACATTCAGGCGGCGACGATCCTCAACAACACGATCTTCGCCAACAACGGCTCGGCGGTCTATTGGAGCCAAACCTTCCCCACGATCGCCAACAACATCGTCGCCTTCAACACCTGGGGGCTGGAGCGGGAGAACGAGGGGGCGACGGCGGCGACGGTGCTGAGCAACGACGTCTACGGCAACGCCGTGCAGGCGACGGCGGCGAACTACAAGGGGATCGCCGACCAGACCGGCCTGGGAGGCAACATCTCCGCCGATCCGCGGCTTGTGGACTACGCCACCGGACGCTTCCACGTCCAGTCGAATTCCCCCTGCATCGGCGCGGGGAACGCCGCCTACGCCGGGGCGGGGCGGACCGACATCGACGGACAGGCGCGGGTGCAGGGGGGCGCCATCGACATCGGCGCCGACGAGTCGGACGGCACGCAGTGGGACGCGACGATCCCGGTGGTCCACGTCCTGCCGACCGGCGACGACGCGCACGACGGCCTCGCCTGGGCGACGGCGGTCAAGACCGTGACCGCGGGGATCGCGGCCGCGCAGGCCTACGGGGCCGAGGTGTGGGTCGGCGCGGGGACGTACGTCGAGCGGTTCTGGCTGCCGGCGTGGGTCCATCTCTACGGCGGCTTCGCCGGAACGGAGACGACGCGCGCCGCGCGCGCCCCGCGGCTGCACGAGGCGATCCTCGACGGCGACGGCACGCCGAACGTCGTCTTCAGCGCGCTCGCCGGGCATCTCGTCAGCGCGCTCGACGGATTCACCGTCCGCAACGGCGGCGTCTACACCGGCGGCGCCGTCCCCTCGCCGAACCGTCCCGGCGGCCGCGGCGGCGGCGTCGACTGCAACGTCAGCTCGCCTTTGATCGCGAACAACGTCGTCGCGCGCAACTCGCTCGGCGACCCGTTCACCGTGACCGATTCGACCGGCGCCGGGCTCGGGCTGTACGGCAGCTACTCGCTGGTCGCGGGGAACACGTTCACCGACAACGAGGTGCTGGAGAGCACGGGGCAAGGGGGCGCGATCCTGATTTCGAGCGGCGCGCCGCTGATCTCGGGGAACACGATCAGCGCGAACCACGCCCGCTACGGCGCCGCGATCTACGCCGTCAAGGCGCGGCCGGCGATCGTCGGCAACACGATCACGCAGAACTCGCACTACCTCCAGGCGCCGCTCTACATGGGCTCGCCCGAAGGGGCGGTGGACATCTGGCTCTGCCAGGACGTGGACATCGAGCGGAACACCGTGAGCGGGAACGTCGCCTTCACCGGCGCGGGGATCACCGTGCAGAGCACGTTCCAAGGGCGGATCGCGGACAACGTCGTCGCGGGGAACGTCGCGCGCGACAGCTCGGGCGGCGGCGGGATCGGCGGCGGCGTCTACGTCGAGATCGTCCAGCAGCCGACCGGGACGCTCTCCGTCGTCGGCAACACGATCGTCGGCAACACCGCCTCGGACAGCTTCCTCGGCGAGCGCGGGGGCGGCCTGGCGATCGTGCTCCTCTCCGCTTCGGACCTCGTGGCGAACAACCTCGTCGCCTTCAACTCTTCGGGGATCTGGCAGCATCCCGGTTCGTCCGCCTCGACGACGCTGGCCTCGAACGACGTGTTCAACACCGGGGCCAACTACATCAACCTGACCGCCGCCCCGACCGACCTCTCGATCGACCCGTCGTTCGCGAACCGCGCCGGCGGCGACTACCGCCTCGTCTTCGGCTCGCCCTGCATCGACGCGGGCTCGAACGGCGCCGTCGCCGCGGGTGAGCTCGACCGCGACGGCTCGCCGCGGGTGCGCGACGGCAACGCCGACGGCGTCGCCGTCGTGGACATCGGCGCCTACGAAGCCACCGACGACCGCGACGGCGACGGCGCGGCGGACTTCGTGGACTGCGCGCCGCTCGACGCGACGGTCTGGGCCGTGCCGATCGACGTCGGCGACGTCGTCATCGCGACCGACAAGACCCACCTGTCGTGGCGCTCCCTCGCGACCCTGGCGGGGACGGCGACCGTCTACGACCTCGTGCGCGGCGCGGCCGACCACTTCCCGGTCGGCGCGGGCGGGTCCGAGACGTGCCTCGCCGCCGGCATCGCCGCGACCTCGTGGAACGACACGGCGGCGGTGACTCCCGGCAAGGCGATCTTCTACTTGGTCCGCGGCCGGAACGTCTGCGGCCTCGGTCCCTACGGCGCGCAGTCGAACGGCTCGCAGCGCTCGACCAACGCTTGCCCTTGATGAGGTGAAGGAGGACGTCGTCCTTGCCGCTCTCTCCGGGCACGCGGATCGGACAGTTCGAGATCCTCTCGTTCCTTGGCGCGGGAGGGATGGGGGAGGTGCACCGCGCGCGCGACCTGACGCTGGGGCGGGAGGTCGCGCTGAAGTTCGTCGCCGGCGTCGT
>JAJFTU010000370.1 GCA_021372775.1 bacterium
AAGAAGCCGATCGCCGCGATCTGCCACGGGCCGCAGATCCTCGCCGCGGCCGGCGTGCTGAAGAACCGCACCTGCATGGCCTATCCGGCCTGCGGCCCCGAGTGCACGAACGCCGGCGCCGAGTTCAAGGCGCCCAACGACGCCTGCACGAACGCCGTGACCGACGGCAACCTCGTGACCGCGGCCGCCTGGCCGGCGCACCCCGAATGGATGCGCCAGTTCCTCGCCGTCCTCGGCGCCAAGATCAACATCTGACGGACGCAATCGGATCGGCCCGCAGGGGCGGCTGGCGCGTCACGATCAACGTGTCCCCGCTCAGGATTTTTCCGCGCCTGCCGCCCGACTCGACTCGCGCGCAATCCTGCCTTTCGCGACGAAAGGCAACGTTGCGCGCCGATCACCTCGGGCGGCAGGCGCGGTGGAGTGTTGAGCGGGGACGCGGGAATCGGGGCGCGCCAGCCGCCCCTACGATTTATCGGTTTTGTCGGTTTTTTGGGATTTGAGCGCCGCCAAGAACCGATCCTCGAGCGCGCGGTAGGTCTTCGGCCCGAGCGCGGCGCCCTTGGCCTGCGGCAGCGCCTCGAGCGGGAGGATCGCCTTGGCCATCGAGCGGTGCCCTCCCGCCGGCCCGATGTCCCCGAACGCCGCCTTGAGCACGGCGCCCGCCTTCTGCACGAACCCGACGTTGCGCACGCAGACGATCAGCTCGCTCCCGACCACGCCGCTGACCACCGACCAGTCCACCCCCTCGACCTGCAGGCAGAAGTCGGCGAGCTGCGGAATGATGTCCTCGCGCACGACCGCGCCGAGATGGCTGAAGACGACCTTCTCCTCGATCCGCGCCTCGCGCAGCCCGTCGGCGAACGAGAGCAGCGTCTCGCGCGGCAACGAGGGACGCTCGATCCGCCGGATCTGGTTGATGTTGGCCCGCGCGTAGAGCCACGTGAACGCCTCGACGTCGGCGTCGGCCACCGGGCGGTCGAGGAGCAGCGTGTCGGTGCGGATCGCGTAGAGCAGCGCCGTCGCCAGCCGCTCGTTGACCTTCGTCCCCTCGGCCCGCAGGTACTCGACGAGGATCGTCGCCGTCGCGCCGTAGCCGTTCCGCACGTCCTTGAAGCGCGCCTCGTACGACGTCTGCGCCGGGTGGTGGTCGATGACCACGTCCACGCGCGGCGGCTGCAGCCGGAGGTGCGGCGGCTGCGTGTCCACCATCGCGATCCGCTCGAACGCCGCCAGCTCGCCCTCGTTCACGACCTGAATGTCGAGGTCGAGCAGCCGCATCATCTCGAGGTTCTCGGGGCGCGTCACCGAGCCGAACGAGACCATCGGCATCGTCGTCCGGTTCCGCCCGAGCAGCGTGCGCAGCGCGAGGCCGCTGGCCAGGCTGTCCGGATCCGGATCGTCCTGCAGCAGGATCGCCGCGTTCTTCGCGTCGCCCAGCGCCTCGCGCATCTTGCGGACCGTCACCTTCGCCGCGGCGAAGCGGATCTCGTCGCGCAGGATCGGCGCGAAGACGTCCCCCGAGGCGACGACGCGGGCCCACGGGAAAGCGGCGCAGTCGAACGGGATGTAGGAGAGCGGGGCCATCGAAAGCACGATGACCGGCGTCTCGCCGCGCTCGCGGTGGATCGCCTCGAGCACGCCGCGCAGCCGCCTGATGTCCCGCAGCGAAACGATCAACTGCCCCGCCGGCAGCAGCGCGCGGTAGGTCGCGCGGTCGCGCAGCGACCCGCGCACCACCTGGCAGCCGAGCTTGCGCAGGAAGCGCTCGTGGGCGGCCGACTCGACGGCGAACGCGATGTCCGCCGGCGGCGCCTCGAGCGCCTGCAGCAGCAGCAGCGCGTGCGAGCGGCTCTGGCAGGCGACGGCGAAGCGGGCCGGCATCGGCTACTCCGTCCGCGCCGCGCGCGGCGCGAGCAGCCGCCGCACCAGCGGCGCCCGCGACAGCAGCAGCACCGCCGCCGCGGCGACCAGCGCGCCGAGCAGGTCGGCGGCGAAGTCGGCGACGTCGGACGAGCGGCCGGGAACGAACTTCTGGTGCATTTCGTCCGCCGCCCCCCACAGCGCGGTCAGCGCGACGCCCGCCGCGGCCGCCGCCCAGAGCGAGCGGAGACGCGGGGCGAACGCCCAGAACCACGCCGCGGCGAGCGCGCCGAACGCCGCGCCGTGGACGACCTTGTCCAAGCCGTGCGAGAGATCGATCGAAAGCGCGCGGTTCGACGACCACGCGTCGAGGGCCATCCCGGCGATCGGCAGCAGGAAACGCCACCAGCGCCGCGAAGGCCGCGCCGCCACCGCCTCCCCCGCCGCGTCCGGAGCGGACATCGCTCAGGCCAGCGGGAACATCAGCCAGCCGACGAGCAGGCCGCCGCCGAAGAGGCAGGCGAAGAGGATCAGCGCCAGCCGCCGCCGCCGGCCGCGCCGGCCGAGCAGCAGCGCGAAGAAGGCGCTGAGCGTCGCCGCGAAGATCAGCATGTGCAGAACGTGGAGCACGGCCGCTACTCCTTCCGGCCGACGCCGATGTCCCACGCGTCGAAGATCAGCAGCAGGTTCATCAGGCCGGCGGCCATCAGGTAGGCCGAGCCGTAGGTGCTCCACTCGCGGAACGTGCGCCGGCGACGTTCGCGCAGCGGCGCCTCGTTCGCCGGATCGGAATGCGCCCGGCCGTCGTCGCCGCGGTAGACCATCCCGCCGTAGAGCCCGCCGCGCAGCAGCGGCTCCCACGGGCCGACGGCGACGCCGCCGACGATCTGCAGCGAGGAGAGGACCGGCGTCCGCGCGTCGTAGACGGCGAGGTTGCCGTCGAGCGCCACGCCGAGCAGCGCGCTCCCGACGACCAGTCCGCAGAAAGCGTAGGCCCGCCGCCGCGCGCCGACGTAGAAGTGGCCGAGGCCGGGCACAAGCCAAGCCAAGAGCCCGGCCAGAAGGCCGCGCTTCAGGGCCGCCGCGTCGAGCGGCGGCGCCTTCGGCTCTTCTTTGCGCGCGGGGCGGGTCATCCGCCGAAAGAGCCAGGCCGCGCTACTGCGCGGCCTGCTCCGTGCCTTCCGCCTCGACCTCGACGACGAGGTCCACGGCGACGTCCTTGAAGATGTGGACGGTGACCCGGTGGGTCCCGACCCGCTTGATCGGCTCGTCGAGGCGGACCTGCTTGCGGTCCACCTCGAAGCCCTGCGCGATCAGCGCCTCGGCCACGTCGATGTTCGTGACGGAGCCGAACAGCGCGCCGCTCTCGCCGGCCATGCGGGCGAAGCGCAGCACCGTCAGCTCGCGCAGACGGGCGGCGATCGCTTCGGCGTCGGTCCGCGCGCGGTTCTCGCGCGCGACCTTGGCCCGGGCCTCGGACTCGACCTGCTTGCGCACGCCGGGGGTCACGAGATAAGCGAGCTTCTTGGGAATCAGGTAGTTGCGGGCGAAGCCGTCGGCGACCTTGACGACGTCGCCCCGCTTGCCCACGTGCTCCACGTCCTCGCGAAGGATGATCTGCATGGCGGCCTCCTCAGTCCGCGGTGAACGGAAGCAGCGCCAGCATGCGGGCGCGCTTGATCGCCTGGCCGAGCTGCCGCTGGTGCTTCGCGCAGGTGCCGGAAACGCGGCGCGGCAGGATCTTGCCCCGTTCCGGGATGTAGTTCTGCAGCGTGCGCAGGTCCTTGTAGTCGATCACGTCGACCTTGGTCTCGCAGAACTTGCAGAACTTGCGGCGGCGGAAGAGGAAGCGGCGGCCGCGGCGCCGTGCGGGCGTTCCGGTGCTCATTTATCCTCTCCCTTCTCCGTCGGCGGCACTTCGTCGTCTTCGTCGCCGAAGTCGGCTTCGTTGCGGCCGCCGCGCTCGCGCTCCGGAGCGGGGGCCGGCCCGGCCAGAACGTCCTCTTCGACGACGTCGGCGAGGCCCTGCGCGGCCCGTTCCTGCGCCCGGACGATGTAGTCCTTGCGCGCCTGCTCGAAGAGAGCCTTCTCCTCGGCCGTCGGCGCCTTCTGGTGGTCGGCGCGCACCGAGAGGAAGCGGAAGAACATGTCGTTCAGCTTCACGCGGCGGATGAACTCGCGCTCGACTTCGGGCGCGGCGTCGTAGAGAACGAGCGTGTACACGCCTTCGTGGTGCTTGCCGATCGGGTAGGCCAGCTTGCGCCGCCCCCAGTGCTCGACCTTGTGGACCACGCCGCCCATTTCGGCGATCAGCTGCTCGAAAACGGTCAGCTGCTTGTCGTGGTCCTCGACGGGCACTTGGGGATCGGCCACGAGCGCCATTTCGTAGCGTCGCATCGATCCTGTCCCCCTTGGCTGTTAGCCCCCGGGTCCGACCCGGGGCGAGGGTTATGGTGGAAAAGCCGGAGGATGTTACCGTCCGCCCGCGGCGGGGGCAACAACACCGTCAATCGACGTGAAATTCCCGCATCGCCGCCTCGAGCCCCTTCGCCAGAAGCGTCTCGACGGCGTCGGCGGCGCGCAGCACGCCCAGCCGGAAGACCTCGCCGTCCGCCTTGCCGGGGCGCTCGAGCACGTACTTCGCCATCTTGTCCGGGCCGCCCGGCGGCCGTCCGATCCCGACCCGCACCCGCAGGAACTCGGGCGTGCCGAAATGGGCGACCAGCGAGACGAGCCCCTTGTGCCCCGCCGTGCCGCCCCCTGGCTTGAGCCGGACCGTTCCCGGGGGAAAGTCCGCCTCGTCGTGGACGACGACGACGTCCTCGGGGACGATGCCGTGATAGGCCAAAAGCGGCCGCGCCGCCTCCCCCGAGAGGTTCATGAAGGTCAGCGGCTCGGCCAGCAGCACCGCCTCGGCGCCGATCCGTCCGGCGCCGGAGCGGGCGCGGTGGCGCACCCGGGACAGGTCGATCCCATGGCGGCGGCCCAGTTCCTCCACCACCATGAAACCGACGTTGTGCCGGGTGCCCTCGTACTCCGGGCCGGGGTTCCCCAGCCCCAAGATCAACCGCACGGGCGCGCTCCGAAGGCGGGACTACTTCTTCCCTTCGCCCTTCTTGGCGGGCGCGGCGGCCTCCGGCTTCGCTTCGGCGGCCTCGGCCTCGCCCTCGCCCTCGGCGGGCGCGGCGGCGGCTTCTTCCTCTTCCTTGGCCTTGCCGAGGACCGTGATCAGCGTCTCGCTCGCCGGACCGGCCAGCTCCATCCCCTCGGGCAGCTTCAGGTCGCCGGCGGCGATGTGCTGTCCGACGTGGAGCTCGGACACTTCCACGGTGATCTTCTCCGGGATGTCGGCCGGGAGGACGCTGATCGCCACCGTGCGGTGGATCAGGTCGAGCAGGCCGCCCTCGTTCTTCACGCCCCAAGGCAGGCCGACCGTGGCCAGCGGCACGGCGACTTCGACCTTCTTGTCCATCTCCACGCGGACGAAGTCGGCGTGGATGATCCGGTCGGTCACCGGGTGGCGCTGGATCTCGCGGATCAGCACGAAGCGCTTGAGCTCGCGGTCGCCGATCTTGAGGTGGATCAGCGTGTTCTTGCCGCGCTCGGAGTCGAGGACCGCGTCGATCGGCCGCGGATCGACGGACACGCTTTCGGGCTCGCGGCCGCCGCCGTACACCACGGCGGGAATCATCCCCTGACGGCGCAGCCGGCGGGACTCGTTCTTCCCCGCGTCGTCCCGGTGCTGAACTTCGATGCTGACTTGGTTGCTCATGCTCGTCCCTCAACGGGCGCGCGGCGCCCGCGCTGCGTCTCGCTCACAGGAACAGCGAACTGATCGAGGAGTTGGTGTGGGTCCGCCGGATAGCCTCGCCGATCAACGGGGCGATCGACAGGACCTGGATCTTCTCGAGCGAGCGGCGGCGCTCGTCGAGCGGAATCGTGTTCGTCACGGTGATGTTGGTCACCGGGCTCTCGCGCAGCCGGTCGATCGCCTTGCCGGAGAGCACCGGATGGGTGAAGCAGCCGCGGACCGACTTCGCGCCCCGCTCCAGAAGCGCCTTGACGGCGCCGGAGAGGGTCCCCGCGGTGTCGATGATGTCGTCGACGATCACGCAGTCGTGCCCTTCGACGTCGCCGATGACGCTGATCGACTCGGCGACGTTGTGGCCGCTGCGCCGCTTGTCGACGATCGCCAGGCCGCAGCCCAGCTTCTTGGCGTAGAAGCGGGCGCGCTCGGTGCCGCCGGCGTCCGGGGAGACGATGACCGGGTCGGTCACGCCCTGCGCCTTGAGGTGCTCGAGGAGCACCGGCGCGGCGAAGAGGTGGTCCACCGGGATGTTGAAGAAGCCCTGGATCGCCGGGGCGTGCAGATCGATCGTCAGCACGCGGTCGGCCCCCGCCTTCTCGATCAGGTCGGAGACGAGGCGGGCCGAGATCGGCACGCGCGGCCGGTCCTTGCGCTCCTGCCGGGCGTAGGCGAAGTACGGCACGACGGCGGTGATCCGCGCCGCCGAGCTCCGCTTGAAGGCGTCGATCAGCAGCAGCAGCTCGAGCAGGTTCTCCGCCGGGGCGTTGGTCGGCTGGATGACGAAGCAGTCGGCGCCGCGGACGTTGTCGAGGATCTGCACGTAGACCTCGCCGTCCGAGAAACGCTCGAGATGCACGCGCCCGGCCTCGATGCCGAGGTAGGTGCAGATCTCGCCCGCGAGCTGCGGGTGCGCCGAGCCGCTGAAGACCTTCAGTTCCGACGACGTCATGACCGCTCTCCCTCGTTTCCCAGACCGCGCTGCGACTCTTCGTCCGCCGCGGCCTCGGCCGTCCCGCGATCCGAGCCGGCCGGCCCCTCGCCCGCGCCGAGCGCCTGCTCGTACTGGGCGAGGATCCGCTCCTCGAGCGTCCGCCGCGTCTCGCTGTTCAGCGGGTGCGCGACGTCCTTGAACGTCCCGTCCTTGCGCCGCTTGGAGGGCATGGCGACGAACAGCCCCGCGGGACCGTCGATCACCTTGATGTCCGTCACGACGAAGCAGGCGTCGAACACCACGGAGACGAACGCCTTCAGGCGCTCCTCGTCCACCGGGTGGACCCGCACGTCGGTGATTTCCATCGCCCTCGCCGCTCCATCGCCCCGTCAGCCGCGCCGCGTCGCCGCCGCGCGTCCGATCGTCCGCGCGCAGTGCACGAACGAGCCCTGCGGCGCCGCGGCGGCCGTCCGCGCCGCCGCCTCCCGCGCGTCCTCCTCGCGCTCGAACAAGGCGAAGACCGTCGAGCCGCTGCCGGTCATGCCGGCGCGGCCGCCGCACTCCGCCAGCGAGGCGATGAGCCGCGGGATCAGCGGTTCCAAGCGGAACGCCGCCGGTTCGAGCCCGTTGGACAGCGGAGGCGGCGCGCTCGGCGCCTCCCGCAAGTGCCGACGGAACCGCGAGATATTAGGCGCATCGCGCCGGACCGTCAATCCAATGCGGGCGAGGCGGTAGACCTCGGCCGTGGCGAGCGGCCGGCCGGTCCGCGCGAGGACGATCGGCCACGAGCGGAGATCTTCGAGCGGCTCGATCTCGTCGCCGCGGCCGATCCCGACCGCCGTGCCGCCGACGAGGAAGAACGGCACGTCGGCCCCGAGGCCCCGTCCCAGTCGCGCCAGCTCCCCCGGCGCGGCGCGCCCGCCGGCGAGCTCGTCGAGCGCGCGGAGCGTCGCCGCGGCGTCCGAAGAACCGCCGCCGAGGCCGGCGCCGGCCGGGATCCGCTTCACGAGGCGGATCGAGATCCGGCCGAGCCCGCCGAACCGCTCGACGTACAGCTTCGCCGCCCGGACGGCGAGGTTCTCGTCGTCGGCGCAGGGGGCGGTCGGCTCGACACGCAGCTCGATCCCGCTCCCCGCCGGATCGAGTTCGACCTCGACGTCGTCGGCCAGGTCCACGCTCTGGAAGACCGTCGCGATTTCGGTGTAGCCGTCCGGCCGCGGGCCGAGCAGGTCGAGCGCCAAGTTCACCTTGGCGCAGGCCGCGAGCGCGACGCGGCGCGCGCCTCCGTCGATCGTCATCGTCGCCGTCACTCCTCGAAGGCGCCGTCGGCCGGCTTCAGCGCGAAGTTCGCCGGGATCGCGGGCCACACGGAACCGCTCGGCGCGGGACGTTCCTTCACCTTACGCAACTCGATCCGGTCCCCCCCCGGACCGCTCGCCCGCAGGCCGGCGGGAAGCGTCTCCCCCGCGCCCGGCGGATCGACGACCGCGCGCCAGCCGGCCGCGGACGAGACCCCGCCCGCGCCGAGCTGCGCGATCAGGCCGCCGTCGATCGCCGCGCCGGTCCAGCGCCGCCAGAACGAGGCGTCGTCCGGCCCGTCCACGGCGACCCGCCGCCCCGGGAAAAGGAGCCGCACGTCCTTCCCCGGATGGACCCCCGCCACGAGCGCCGGTCCGCCGATCGCGCCGCGGAACTCGAGCAGCGCCGCGCCGTCGCCGCAGAGGCGGGCCGACATCTTGAACGTCGCGGGATCGGTCTTGCCGGCCGCGGTGTAGCCGCCGCGGTACTCGGCGTCGCGGCAGCGGCCGGCCTCGCGCGCCTCGGGCTCGACGCGGGTGACGCCGGCGCAGCCGACGGCCGCCAGCGCCGCCGCCGCGAGCGCCGCGGCGAGGACGAACCGGCCGCGGCGGACCGTCCGCCCGGCCCGCGCCGTCCCGCGCGGCCCCGTCATGGCCGCGGCGCCGCCGTCGGCCGGCGAACGCTCCCCGGGAACGCGCCCCGTCGTCCCGCGCGAAGGCGTCATGGCTGCGGCGCGGCGGCGAGCTTCCGGCGGAGCCGGTCCGCGTCGCCGCTCCCGATCGCCAGCGCGGCCGTCCACTCCGCGCGGGCGCGGGACGGATCGCCGAGCGCCTGGTAGACGTCGCCGAGATGCTCGCGGATTTCCGCCTCGCCCCGCTCCGCGGAGAGGCGCGCGGCCTGCTGCAGCAGCGGCAGCGCCTCCGAGGACCGCCCGGCGCGGTGGAGCGCCCAGCCGAGGCTGTCGAGGTACTGCGGCTGCGACGGCTTGATCTGCACCGCGCGCCGCAGCAGGTCGATCGCCTCGGACAGCGAGCGCCCTTCGGAGGTCAGCAGCCAACCGAGGTCGTTCAGCGTGCCGGCGTCGTTCGGGGCCGCCGAGAGCAGCCGCCGAAACGCCGTCTCCGCCTCGGCGGAGCGCCCGGCCGCGAAGTAGACCTCGGCCCGCAGCCGCAGCAGCTCCGGCCGCTCGGCGCCGCCCGCCGCGCCCGCGCGGTCCAGCAGCGCCGCGCCGACCTGCGGCTTGTCCCACGCGACGAGGAGCGCCGCGGTCTGCGCGACCGCCTGCGCCCGGTCGTCGGCGCCGGCCAGCGCGGACAGGGCCGCGTCCGCGCCGTCCGCCGGCTTGTCCGCGGCCAGCGCGGCCAGCGCCGCCGCCGCGGCGTCGCCCGGACGGGCCTTGCGGCGCGCGGCGAGGAGCTCCTGCGCCTCGCCGCCGCGCCCGAGGGCGGTCAGCTCGGCGACCCGCAGCTTGAAGGCGTCGGGATCGTCGGCCGGGGCCTTCTCGAGGAGCCGCAGCGCTCCGGCGTGGTCGCCGGCGCGGGCGCGGTCCCCCGCGGCGCGGACGAGGAGCGCCGCGCCGAAGTTCGCGCGGTCCTCGGCCCCGAACGCCTCGTAGAGCGTCTCCAGCTTCTCGGCCGCCTCGGCCGGCGCCCCGCCCTGCTCGGCCGCCTGCGCCCAAAGGAGAAGCGTGTGCGGCGCCCAGTAGATGCGCGGCAGGCCGCGCAGGACCGGCAGCGCGTCGGCGCCCCGTCCGAGGCGGACGAGAACCCGCGCCAGGTCGCGCTGGACCAGCGGATCGTCCGGACGGCCGGCGACCGCGGCGCGCAGCGGCTCTTCGGCGCCGAGGAAGTCGCCCGCCTCGAGCCGCGCGACGCCCAAGCGATGGGCGACGTCCGCGTCGTCCGGCTTGATCCGCCGCAGCCGCTCCAGCGCGACCGCGCGGCCGGCTTGGTCGCCGCGGCTTCCCTGAAGGTCGGCCAGCGTCTCGAGGACCGTCGCCGCGCCGCGGCCGTGGGCATCGACCGCCGCCAGCGCGCCGATCGCGCGCTCGATCGCCCCCTTGGCGAGGAAGGTGCGGGCGAGGGTCAGCCGGACCAGCGCCTGGTCGGCGCCCTGCGCGTCGAGGAACTTCGTCGCCGCCCGCTCCGCGTCGTCGAGACGGCCGGCCTCGCCGAG
>JAJFTU010000371.1 GCA_021372775.1 bacterium
ACAAATCGACGAGTCCGCGCGGCGCCGCCGACTGACCCGCTGTGAACTCGCGGCCGGCGATGCGCGTCGGCCGGAGCGGCGCGGGGCGCTCGACGAAGGACGATCGGTTCGACGAGTTGCTCGCCCGGCTCGACCGCATCGCCGCGGCGCTGGAGACGCTGGCGCTGCGCGTCGCGCCGGGAGAGCGCGTCGCGGGCTGCGTGCCGGGCCGGCGTCAGCGGGCGACGCGAGGAGCGTCTTCATCAGTGGCGGGCGCCGAGGGGGCGCCGGCCGTCAGTCTCGGCCGCCGCGTCGCGGCGAGGAGCCGCAAATGGAACTGAGGGAACTGGTCATCGACAAGGGCGTCGAAGTGGAACTGGTGCTGGACGCCGAACTCGTCGCCGTCGCCGGGGTTACGGCGCTGTCGCGCAGGCTGGCGAGCCAGCTGGTCATGATTCTGGTGGAGCAACGCCGCATCGAGAAGGGGCCGCTGGAGTTCTCGCTCCTGCAGTACGCCTTCAGCTTCGCGGTGGCCAAGGGCACCGAGGCGGCGTGGCTGTGGAAGGAGAACCCAGCGACGCCGCCGAGTCGCGACGACATCGACGACCTGCTGAATGACCTCGTCGGCAGCCGGGTCTCTGAAGAGTACCAGGAGTTCCTCGAGTGGCAGATGGTCGATGCGCGGGAGTTGTACGGCTACGTGCATCAGTGGTTCGAGGAGAACGGCGCCGACTTCGACGGGCTTCCTTCGGGGACGCGGCGCGCGCTGCGGGAGGCGCTGGCGGCGGCGTTCGACCTCGGTTTCGACGGCGGCGTGGCGCGCTTCGGGGTGGAAATCACGCGCCGCTCCGCGGGGCGCGCGGCCGGCCGGCGGAAGGCGACGACGGGCGCGCGGAGTCGCCCGCGCGGCCGCTTCTATCGTGTCGGTCGTGATTGAGTCTCGGCGCCGCCGACCGACGCTGTGAACCCGCGGACGGCGATGCGCGCGGGGCGGAGCGGCGCGGCATGCGGTGAGTCCACGTCCAGGGGGCGGCGTTTCCGGGGCGCCTCCCTCGTCGCGGGACGCAACGACCCCGGCCGGCGGGACCGAGAGTGAGTCTGTTGGAGAAACTGCTCGGAGAGGGCGCCGCGGCCGCGCCGGGGCGCGCGGCGAACGGCGGCGCGCAGGCGTCCGCCGCGAGGCCAATGGGCGCCGTCGGCGCAGGCGGCGCGGCGCGCGCGGCGAAGGACGATCGGTTCGACGAACTGCTCGCCCGGCTCGACCGCATCGCCGCAGCGCTGGAGACGCTGGCGCTGCGCGGCGCGCCGGGAGAGCGCGTCGCGGCGCCGGGCGAGGGGATCGCCGAGGGCGCCGGATCGAACGGCGCGGACGCGGCGGCGCCCGAGCCGGCCGTCGTCGCGCCGCCGCCGCGCGCCGACGAACGGCTCCTCCGCTTCCTCGCGCGCCGGGGAATCACGGTGAAGGCGATTCCCGAGCCGAGCCCGGCCGACGCGACGATCGACTCCCTCGCCGACTACCTCGGCGACCGCTATCAGGCGCTGCGGCCGCTGCTGGCCAAGATCAAGCGCACGATGCAGCGCGGGGACATGTTCGACGAGCACTTGGCGGGA
>JAJFTU010000372.1 GCA_021372775.1 bacterium
GACTTCCGCTTCGGGCGCGGCCGCGCCGGCGACGTCCCGCTGCTCAACAAGCTCGGCGCCGCGCTCGGCTTCACCGCGCACGAAGTCCCGCCCGTGATGCACGACGACGAGCGCATCTCCACCTCGCGCATCCGCGAGTCGGTCGGCGCCGGCCGCGTCGAGGAAGCCGCGCAAATGCTCGGCCGCCCCTTCGCCCTCGCCGGCACGATCGTCCACGGCGAAGGCCGCGGCGGCGCCGTCCTCGTCCCCACCGCCAACCTCGCCCCCGAGAACGAGCTCCTCCCCGCGCGCGGCGTCTACTTCACCCTCACCCGCCTCGGCGACCTCCACGTCCCCGGCCTCACCAACATCGGCGTCCGCCCCACCTTCGGCGACCACCGCCTCGTCGTCGAGACCTTCCTTCCCGGCTTCAAGGGCGACCTCTACGGTGCCCGCGTCGAGCTCGACTTCCAGGCCCGCCACCGCGACGAACGCAAGTTCGACTCCCCCGAGGGCCTGCTCGCCCAGATCCAACGGGACATCGACGCGTTCGAGGAGTGGCGGGGGAAGCGCGGGTAGACGAGCAAGAGGCTCCGCCCGCCGCTCAGCCGACCGCGGCTGGCGCGCCGAATTCGCCCAGTTTCGTCATCCGCAGCCCTTGAGCGAACCGTGCCCGCGCAAGTACGATGTGACTTGGGCTCGGGGGACATCGTTCACGGGAATCGCCACGCACCACGAAGGCGCGAGCCGCGGCTCGACCCAAATTTGGAGGCATCGCCCCGGCCAGTCCGGAGACTGCCCCACCGGCGTTTCTTCCCATGCAAGACGATCCCTCCTGTTGCAGGGGACAGAGATGAGCGCGGAAGGCCCAAAGACGCAGAACGGAGCCGATTCGAAGACAGAATGGACGTACAAGTCAGCCGTTCTCGTCTTCTGCATCGCCGTCAACTACATCGGCAGTGTCATCGCCTTCGACAATTCCTACCGATTCCTCTTCCTCGACATGATCGGCACGTTCATCGCCGCGGTCGTCTTCGGGCCGGTCTTCGCCGTCACGACAGCGCTGCTGACGAACACACTGACTTCGATCACCACCCCGAACCTGGCGCATTTCGCTTTCGCGAACGCGGCCGGCGGCCTCTGGTGGGCGTTCGCCGCGCAGCGGGGATGGCTCGCTGTCCTGCGGCCGCAGAAGGCTGCGCCGACCGGCGCGTGGCAACGAATCCGCTCCTCCTTGCAGCTCATTGTCGTCGGCGGAGGCGGGGCCTGCGTTGCGGTGAGCGTCGTCGCCGTCTTTCTCAAGAGCTTTGTCTTCGGCCACGAAACGGCGACCTACGGAGACTACCTCTTCGCCGCGTTCGCCGGTCCGACGTGGTTCCGCGCTCTCGCCGCGGATCTTGTCCTCTCCTTCCCCGACAAGACGCTCGTCGCGATGGCCGGGTTCATCATGGTCCAGTCCTATCTCCGGTTCACGAAATGCCAGCTCTGCGAGATTCCCTCGACGGATCGCAGGCGCCTTGCCGCCGCGAACCGCAGGGACATCACGCTTCTCGTGCCGACTCTAGTTGTATTTCTGGCTGCCCTCGCGTGGCGCCACTTCCAACTCTTCCCAGGCGAAGGCCACGCATCGGCGCACTGGACCGTCGGACTTCTCGCACTCGCGCTTCTCGCCGCGGCTCTCCGGCCCTGTTTCGCGAACAGATCCGTCCACCACGACGCGCTGCGGGATCTCTTCGAGACTCAAGCCCAGCACCCCGCCAGCGACCCCGATTCTTGGTTCCTTGGCACGTTGGGCGTCGGCCTCGTCTTCATCACGATGCTCTACTGCGCCGCGTTCGCTTGGCTGGGACAGACCCCGTGGGCCTTCTACGCCTCGAAGTCGTGGCCGATCACACCGTCATGGACCGCGATCATCGCCATCATCGGGCTCGCCGGAGCGCAGGTGTTCATCGCCCGCATCAACGAATGCCGCGCCGCGGAGTTGGCCGTGCAAGACAAAGCCGCGGTCCGCGAGGAAGCGAAGGGCGTCGTGAATCTCCTCGGGCGGGAGTTGCGCCGCGCGCTGGCTGGTTCGCTCCAGACGGCGCAAGAACTTGAGACTGGGTGGGAAGAGAATCCCGCGGTCGTCAAACAGATCAGCAACATCGTCGCCGACATGCACCACGAGCCGGGAAACTGGATTGCCCAAGCAGTGCGCGAAGGACGGCCCTTGACCGGCGCAGACCTCACCGTCTGTCAGGGTGCAATCAACTTCGTAAAGGCGCGCCTCAAGGAGCAATGCACGGATATTCCGGCAATGTTTGATTTCACCCCACAAACGCTTCCAGTCGGCCAAGCGGCGAGACGAGTCGAAGAGTACGTGAAGACACACTTCGCCTCGCTCGAATCCTATTCCTACATCGACCTCGATGTTCAAGTGGACCAAGGTGTACGAACGATGTCGGACATGGAGGTTAGCCTCATCCTGGGCCAACTACGCTCAGTCCTTCGGAATCTCGTAGCCAACTCCGTGCAGGCAATCGAGCGCCTCTATCGGCGCGCTGCGGACGCC
The DNA here is from genome assembly GCA_021372775.1 of bacterium. Taxonomy (NCBI): domain Bacteria; species bacterium. Next base: position 2,531 of record JAJFTU010000372.1, read on the forward strand.
CAGTTCCGACGCAAGATCGTCGTCCGCATCACGTTCGACCGAGATCTCGCCATATCGGTCATCGATGAAGGAGGGGGGTTCCAGCCCGAGATTATCGGCGACATCTATGTCACCGGAGTTGCGAGTTCCAAGAAGCGAGTCGGCGGAGGAGCGCGCATCGGCGAAGGCACGATGCTGATCAAATTCTTCGCCGGCCTGATGGGCGCAACGATCGTTGCCGACAACGTGACCAGCGCCGACGGCCATGTCGGCGCATCCACGAAGATCTTGTTCCCCGCACACCCCCGCGCAGGCTCCGCGCGCGGAGGGGATGCAAACACGGAGCGACCATGACATCGAGCACCGAAAAGGTGAATGTCGTTGTGGCTGACGACAATGCGGGAATTCGAACTGGCCTGACGGCAGAGATTCTCAAGTCTTTTCCGAATGCCGGCGTCAAGACCTTCAGTGACGCCGTCACGACAGAGATGTACCTAACCCAGAATCCCTACGAGACCGACGTCCTGTTTCTGGACATCGACTTCGGCCCGGGAGCCACCGGTCTTGATGTCTTGGAGAACATCAGAGACAGCGACGGCATCCTCCCCATCGTCCTGCTGACCGGCACGACGATGTGGGAGGATCTCGCGACCGCCTGTCGGCTCTACGGCGCGCACCTTGTCGAAAAGCCGGTTGGCGCGGGACCGCTCTGCGTCCATATCGAGAGCGCGTTGGGACTCCTGGAGCGTCTCGGCAAGCTGCGCGGGACCATCGACGGGCTTCAGGCGGCGCTCGCGGAAGCCGCGAAGACCAAGCCCGGCGATCATGGCGCCGGCGAGGTCGCCGACTCCGAAGTTCTTCGGGGGCTGTTCCCCCGGCTCGACTTCTCGAAGTCGGCAGTCTCCGAGATGCTCGCGTGCAAGGACATCCGCCTCGTGAAGGCGCTTGCGGATCTCAACAATAGAACGCCGGGGAACGGCAGCTACCTAAAGCAGATCAAGAGCACGCCCGGCCTGTGGGAAGCCCGTTTCTCTACGCCGGGACGCGTTTTCCTGCGGTTCCACGACAACCGCGTTCTGATCGAGAACATCGATCCCGATCACCGGGTGTTGGCCTAGAGGCCGGAGCGGAAGGGCACGCATGCTGGACAAGGCCGTGATCAGTGAATACTTGAAACGCGCCGAGCGGGCTGCGTCGTCCGCGTACGCTCCGTTCTCGAATCTCCGGGTCGGCGCCGTGGTCCGTCTGCGCGACGGGCGCGAGTTCGTCGGCGTCAACGTGGAGAATGCCTCCTTCGGTCTGACGATGTGCGCCGAGCGCGTCGCGCTCGGCGCCGCCGTCGCCGCGGGCGCCCGCCCCGGCGATGTCGAGCTCTTGGCCGTCGCCAGCCCCGACCGCCCGATCACGCCCTGCGGCGCCTGCCGGCAGGTGATCGCGGAGTTCGGCCACGACATTCGCGTCCTGTTCCGCGCCGACGGCGGCGCCGACGTACTCGCGCACGCCGGCGAGCTGCTCCCCGCGCTGTTCTCGTTCGGGGACGGAACGCGGGGCTGACAGACCCGGCAGACGCAGTTCCGTTGCCGAGCGGGAAGGCGGCCGGCGACGATCCCCGGCGCGACGGCAACGGGGCCCGCGAAGGGGCGGCCTGCGCTCGCCGTGAAGTTCGCGCGTCCAGCAGCTCGCGCACGACGACGACGGCGGCGGCGTGCATCCGCGTTCGCGGCGGGGCGGCGCCGAAGGATCGCGATCAGCGATCGCGGAAGAGCTTCTTGGCGCCGACGTAGATCAGGTAGGTAACGCCGAAGAGCACGATGAAGTGCAGCATGCCGTTTCCCCCTCTTTGGCCGTCCGTGGTTGAACGACCGAACGTCCTTCGGGGAGAGGACGGCTCAGGTCGGTCGCGCTGACCGGCGCGCGACTCGCGCGGGAACCGAAGGCCATCCGCCGGAGAGGCCGCGGCGGTCCGGACCGAAGCGCTCGCGCGGCGTTCAGCCGCGGAACGCGGCGACGCCCGAGACCTCGTCCACGACGACCGCGACGCGCGCGGGGGGAAGCACGGAGCCGTCGCGCGGGCCGCCGCCGACGGAAGAGCCTCCGCCCCACGTCTGGCCGGGCGCGAGCGCCGCGCCGCGCGCCGCCGCTTCGGCGTCGTTGAGCGCCGCGTAGAGGCGGCGCAGCGGGAAGCCGCCGACGAGGTCGCTGCGCTTGGCCAGCGAGTAGCGCCAGCGGCCGTCGCCCAGCGGCGCGACGAAGACGAGGCGCGTCCGGCCGGACGCGTAGAGCGCGGTCGCGCCGTCGGTCCGCCCCGCGTCGCCCGCCGCACGCACCAGCGACCACGAGCCGTGGTCCTCGATCCGCGGCGAGAGGTCAAGCGCTTCGCGGGACTCCGCCGCGGAAGCGCCCGCCTCTTCCCGAGGCGCCGCCAAGTCCGGCGCGTCCGCCAGTTCCGCCCTATCCGAATTGAAGGCCCAGGCGCCCGCCTCTTCCCGCGGCGCCGCCAAGGACGCGCCCGAGCCGTCGCGCGGCGCGGCCTCCGGCGCGCCGGCCGCCCACCACGCGTCGAGGCCGCGCAGCGCCTCGTCCAGCGCCGCGTCGCCGCCCTGCGGATAGCCCGCCGCGCGCGCCGCAAGCGCCGACGCCAGCGCATCCATGCAGCCGAACAGCAGGCCCGGGTTCTCAAGCGGATAGGCGGGGCCGTGCGCGTCCGCCTCCGCGACCGCGGCGACGACCGCCCGCGTCCGCCGCAGCGCGTCCGCCGCCAGCGCGACGTCGCGCCGCGCCAGCAGCCAAGCGGCCAGTGCGCTGTCGGCGTCCACGTCGTTCAGCAGGACGGTGAAGGCGCTCGGGTCGAGGCCGAGCAGCAGCGCGTCGAGGACCTGGCGGCACGTCGCCGCCGTCGCCAAGCGCACGCACGACGCGTGGTGGTCGAACGAGTAGCGCTCCCGTTCCGCGTCGATCCGCGGCCCCGCGACCGCGCCGTCGAGGGCGATCGTGCGCGGCGGCAACGCGTCCCAGACCCACTCCCGGCCGACTTCGACGACGAAGCGCATCGCGTTCCCCCTGCGGACGGACGGTCCGCGCGGCCATTGAAGCGCCCGCGCCGCGGACGCGCCACCCCCTCGGCCGCGACTCCGCCACGGCAACGGCCGAGGCGGTCGATCGCGCGCCCGCGCCGCGGACGCGCCACCCCGTCTGCCGCGGCCGCGCCCCGCTCAGGCGCCGCGCCGCGGGTCGCCCCCGGAAATCCGGACGACGCCGACGACGCGGAGCCCCGTCAGACGTCGAGCAACGGGTCGTCGTCGATCGGCGGGCGGCGCCGTTGCGCCGGCGCGGACGGCGGCGGCGCGGACGCGCGTGGCCGTTCGACGCGCCTCCGCGGCGCCGGCGGCGGCACGCTCCCCTCGGCCGCGACCTCCACCGCGCGCAGCGACTCCTTCCCCTTCTTCCGGTCGTAGCTCGGCTCCAGCCGGAACGCCACGCGCCGCCCGACCTGCCGCAGGCTCGCCGGGATGTCGCGCAGCAGCACGAAGTACTCCGCGCCGTCGTCCGCGTGCAGGAACCCGAACGGCTTCCCCTCCGGCAGCTTCGCCACGGCGCCGGAGACGAGCGGCCGCGCCTCGTTGACCACGCGCCGCCAGGCGTGCTCGCACCACTGCACGAGGTCGCGGAACGGCAGGTCGCGCGGCCCGGACTCCCCCGCCTCCGCCGTGGCGCGCCGCAGCAGCTCGTCGTGCGGCACGCGCACCGGCCAGCCCTCGCGGGCGCGGATCTGCGTCGCGAGCAGCGCGTGGGCCATCGCGTTGGGCGCGTCCCCCGCCTCGAGGAAGAGCCGCCCCAGCCGCTCCACCAGCTTGATCTTGGCCTTCGTCTGCCCCGGCCCCTGCGCCGCGCGGCATCCCTCGAGCAACGCCTCGTCCAGATCGCCGGCCCGCTCCGCGAGCTCGGAGATCGAATCGTGGAGGTACCAACACTGCGGGTCGCGCGCCGACGCCGCGCGCAGCTCCCGCAGCGCCTCGGCGACGTCGCCCAGCTCGGCCAGCGCCAGCGCGCCCCAGCGCAGGAAGTCCCGCTGCCCGGGGAAGAGCGCCTGCGCCTCCTGCGCCGCGAGGAGCGCGTCCTGCCAGCGTTCGAGCTCCAGCAGCGCCTTGACGCGGGCGAAGTGCCACTGCGCGAACTCGGACGGGACGTCGCGCCCGTCGTATTCGCGCGGCGCGCGGTCGAGCGTCGCCGGGTCGAGCCGCTCGATCCAGTCGAGCAGCCGGTCCCACGCGCCGCGAGCCTTGGCGACCTTGACCACGCCGAAGACGGCGCGCCGCAGGCCGAGATCCTTCGCCCCCATCGCGAGCATCCGCTTCGCCGCCGCCTCGGCCTTGGCGAGGTCGAGGGCGGCGACGGCCGGCTTGAGCTCCGCGTCGTGCGCGAGCCAGAGGACTTCGTTGCGGACCCACTCATGCTGCGGCCACTGCTCGAGGCACTCGCCGAGCAGCTTCCCCGCTTCGGCGAGCCGCGCCTGATGGCGCAGGCACAACGCGAGCCGCCAGCCGACCTCCGGCTCCGGCGCAGCCGCCCAGGACTTCCGCAGCAACGCCTCCGCGTCCGCGTACTTCTTCGCCTTCCGCAGCTCATCGACGACCTGAAGATCCTTGGCGTCCATCGGACTCCCCCCTCGGGCCCCGAACGGCGGCGGCGCCGTCCGGGCAACCCGGCGCCGCACTTCCCCCCGTCGCCCCCGCGACGGCGCAAAGCCCGCACGGACAATAACATACGCTCGCGCTTGACACTGTGTGCGTCGCGCGGGCAAATTCTTGATTCTGCAAGCGGTTCCGCGCCCATGGCGACTGGCGCGGCGCGCTCTTTGACAACCGAGCAGGGTGCGTCGTATCGCGCCCCGTAAACCTTTTCCCAAGAGCCAATTCCACGATATGCTGTCATCGATGAAGCCGCGCACGAACGCGGATTGAGACAACGTTTCGGGAAGCTTCACGGCGCCGGCCTTCGCCAAGTCATCGATGAAGCCGCGCACGAACGCGGATTG
>JAJFTU010000373.1 GCA_021372775.1 bacterium
TCGCCCTTGTTGTCCCACGCCGCGCTGAACGGAACGTCGAGGCCCCACTCCTCCCGCATCACGGGAAAGGGGTAGGTCGAGGCGGAGCGCAGGGTGTGGTTCGCGCCGTTGAGGACGAACTTCGCGCCGTGGGCGATCGAACAGAACTTGCCGATCCGCAGCTTGTCGTCGTTCGAGGGGTACTGGTAGAGGACGTTCTTCCGCTCGAAGGCCGTCGGGTCGTCGAAGTCGTGGTAGATCGTGTAGTCGCCGACGACGATGTTCGGGCGGGTCACGTAGTTCTTGAGGTAGCAGGTGTTCCGGTCGCCGGCGCGGGGGAAGAGCGCGTCTTTGTCGGGCATCGGGTCGCTCCCTTCGGCGGGCGGATCGGCGCGAGCGACGCGCCGCCGATTTGCGCCGCATAAGGCCGGCCGCCGGACTACGCCGGTCCCGGAATCTCAGCGCGGTTTCGCGGGTTCTTTCCGACGGGCGACGAGGCGCTCCGCCTCCGCGGGATCCGTGCCGGCGTCGATGAGGTCTTGCACCTCGATGCGAATCCCGTACTGCTCGAGCCGCCACGCCGGCCACTGCGCGGCCTCTTCAAGCGTCTCGCGCAGCTCCACCGCAAGGAACCCTGGCTTCAGTTCATCCATGGCGACCTCCCGGGCGCAGTTTACCCTCCGTCGGCCCCCGGCGTTTCGTCGGTCGCGGGTCGTTCCCTCGCGTGCGACGGGGCGGTGTGTCGCCGCTTGCGGAGAGCGTCGCCGCCGGGAATCGGCTGGCCAGGTCCGGAGCGCGCGTCGCGGCCGCGGGACGCGGTTGATCAAGGTCGCCGCGAGGCGCGTCGGGAGTCGGCGTTGCAGAGCATTGGAGGCGTATAACGTGAGGCGTGTGCGTCGGCGCCGGCGGCGCGGCGGACGTGTTTGCGCTGGCGCTGACGAGAACGAGGACGCTTCGGTGACGGTCGTCTTCATCGGCGGGTCGCGGCGCGTGACCCGGCTGGCCGACGAGGTCGTGCGGCGGCTCGAGAAGATCGTCGAGCGGCGGCTGCCGGTCGTGGTCGGCGACGCGAGCGGCGCGGACCGCGCGGTGCAGGCGTTCTTCGCCGCGCGGGGCTACGAGCTCGTCACGGTGTTCTGCACGGGCGGCGTTTGCCGAAACAACGTGGGCGGCTGGCCGCTGCGCGCCGCGCCCGCGCCCGCGGGGAAGCGCGGCTTCGAGTTCTACGCGGCGAAGGACGTCGCGCTGGCCGACGAGGCGACGGTCGGGCTGATGCTGTGGGACGGGACAAGCCGCGGCACGCTGGCCAACGTCGAGCGGCTGGTCGCGCGGCGGAAGCCGGTTCTCGTGTACTCCGCGACGCGGCGGGAGTTCGTCGCCGTGCGCGGACCGGACGATCTGGCCGCGCTGCGGCGCCGCGACGGCGCCCCCGACGACGGGCCTCGAGGCGCCGCGGCCGACGAGGATCAGGCGGCGCTGTTCTGACGCCGTTGCGCACCGGAGTTCGGCGTGATTAGAGAGAGCGCCGCCTTGGTGATGCGGGCGAACGGGAGGAGCGTCGAGAGCGGATGGGCTGTGCGGAGCGGCGGCTGACGGCGGCGAAAGGCGCGAGACGGTTGACCGATCCGCCCGACGGCGATCGCTAACGCGCCGGGCTGGGCCTCGGCGTCGTGGTCAGGCCCACCGGCCGCTGTTGCTCGGCACAGGCCGGCTTGTCGCCCGCAGCCGCCGCCCCGCGGGTACCAAGCACGCCCCGCCGTTCTTCCGGCAACGCCATGTACTGCTTCGCGCCCTCATCGACGCACGCCCAAAACAGGCGCGCCTGCTCCGTGTCGAGATTCCGTTGGACCGCCATCGCAGCACCTCCGCCGGGATTCCGGCTCTCCGTTCGAATTTCGGCAACGGGACTTCTGGGCTCTGCGAACAGGAACGCCGCCGGCTGGACCGAGGCCGCCGGCCATCGTCAGCGCGCGGTGCTGGATTCGCGGCGCAGCTTCAGGCCCGGGCTGGCCATCCGCTCGGCTCGCTGCGGCGTCTGATCCGAGACGGGACGACCGAGGACGCCCAACACGCCTTGTTGTTCCTGCGGCAGCGCTGCATATCGTGCGGCGCCGCGTTCGACACCCGCCCAGAACCGCCGCGATTCCGGTGTCGTCATGTTGCGCTTGATGTCCATCTCCCCCTCCGACGCCGGCAGTCAGCGGAGCCGAATGCCCAGCAAGGTCTTCTGCGCGGCCTCCTCGTGTCCCGCCCGCGTCAGCGAGGCCTTGCGGATGCTTGCTGAAGGGCGACGAGGCGAGCCGCTTCGACCGGATCCGTGCCGACGTCGATCAGATCCTGCGCCTCGATCCGGAGCCCGTACTCCTCGAGTCGCCACGCGGGCCACTGCGCGACTTCCTCGAGCGTCTCGCGCACTTCCAGCCCAAGGAACCCCGGTTTCAGTTCGTCCATAGCGACCTCCCGCAGCAGTTTAGCCCACCTCAACGCATCGGAGCATAGCTGAGGTCCGCCCTCTTCATGAGCTGATTCAGTTCGGCGCACGCCACGCCCTCGCGCTCGAGGATCGCCGTGACGCTCTCGTGCAGACAGGGCGCCGCCGCCTGCGGTTCCCAGCGGATCAACTCGTCGTCCGCCGACTTTCTGCGCCGCATGCGAAACAGCTCCGTGTACTTTCGCGGCCCCACGCCGATGAACGGCCGGAACCACACGCGATGTCCGGAGCCGGACTGCTCCGCTTCGACGGAATCGCCGTGAAGTTGAAAAGCCAGGCTCTTGAGATACGGGTGAAGGAAGATGACTTCCTTCAGTCCCGCGGCGACGATGTGCTTGGTGCAGTTGTGGCAGGGGAAGAGGTTCGTAACAAGACGCAGTCCCTGCGTCGCGGCGCCGCGTCGAGCCGCATCCATCAATGCCGCCATCTCCGCGTGCACCATCCGCCCGTATTCGCCCGACCCCATGATTTGGGTTCCCGCCATCAACTCGCGCGCTTGGTCGGCCAACTCCGAGACCGTCTTGCCCTCGAACTCGGCGCGTAGCCACCGGCCTTGCGAAAGTCGCTCGAAGACCTCCGCCAGGGCGCTCCGCCGGTACTGGACCGACACGTTGGCGCCTTGGCGGAAGTCGCGCCCGTCAGGCTGATCGCCCTCCCAATAGAGGCCGCCGCCGGCCTTGGGGACCTCGTTCGTCCCGACGGCGACGACGTCGCCCTCGTCCGCGACGATGACCGCCCCGACCTGTCGGGAGAGATCCGCCGACCGCAGGGCGACGGCGTGCGCCAAGAACATGGCGAATTCGTCCCGCGTCGGGGTGATGAAGGGGTGACCGAAGTACAGGTTGAAGAAACGCGCCATGTCTTTCTCGGGCTCGAACGGCTGGTCAAGTCCAAAGAAGACATCCGCCTCCGGGAAGGCGTGCGCGACGTCTTGCCCGTATCTCTTGCCCGGCTCCTCTTGATCCTTGATCAGTAGTTCGTGAGCACGCGCCTTGTATCGATCCGAGTGCGGGTCATGCCGAGATAAGGCGATCTTTTGCGCGAGATTGTCCGCGCGAACCGTCGCCGCGGAGTGGATTCCCAGCGCAACGAACGCGTTTCCGTAGATTCGCCGAAGAGTCTCGACCTCTTCCCTCGTCTTGAGCGACCTCAGGATGAACGCCGTGGCGACGAGCGGCGCGTCGGCGGCATTCCCCCACTCGGCGTTTCGCTGTTTGCGGATGCGGCGGATTGCGGCGACCGCCAGAAGCGCCACCGCGTCTCCGCGCTCCATCCGCTCGCGAAATCCATTGCCGGCGTCCTGATGCGCGGCGATGCGATCGTCTTCAGGAGCGGCGGCGGAGAGATTCGCGAAGCAGGACACGTCGTGAAGAAGCTCGCTCAGCCTCAGGTCGATGGTCTCGTATCCCATCGGCGCGACGGCGCTCCGAACCATGCGCGTCACCGAGTCGAGATCAGCCCCTGCGGCGCCGACCAGCCCAACGACGAGTTCCGGACTGCGCCGAGAAATCCCCCTTTCGCCGTCCATCGTGTCCCCCCAAGCGGTGTCTGTACAGAATATTGACGCGGGTCGGGGTCGCGCAATCGCCGCTGTTCCGAATACGGGACGGCGGTGCTTGTCGATCGGGCGGAGGGAGGCGGCGCGCAAACAGAACGACGCGCCGCGATCAGGCGGCGCGTCGTTCGGCGGAGGCAGGAAGCCCGCCTCGGCGGGCGGTCTTGGTCAGTTGGCGTCGCGCGAGGAAACCTTGACGCGCATCACCGTGGCCGGGACGCGGTAGAGGAAGAGGCGGGGCTGCATCGAGGCCTTGGGGCAGTTGGCGCCGACGGAGGCCACGACTTCCTCCACTTCGAACGTCGCTTCCTCGGGGGTGTCGAGGCGCGCGGCGACGACCTTCGTGTCGCGGCAGGCGTTCTCGCGCGGACGGCCGGTCACGGCGATCACGCGGTCCTTCTCGAAGTCGACTGCGGGGCCGCGGTCGGGGATGCCTAGTCCGACGAGAACCTTGCGGAACTCCGTCTGGTCGATGATCAGCTTGCCGCCGGGCTCGCCGCCCCACGAACCCTCGAAGAGG
>JAJFTU010000374.1 GCA_021372775.1 bacterium
CGAACGCCGCCGAGGCCGCCGCGCTCTGCGGCACGACATGGGCCGCGCGCCCCGACCAGCTTCCCGAGCTGGCGCGGGCCCTCGCGACCGACCGGCGGACGGCGGTCGTGACGGCGGGCGACCTGCGCGCGCTCGACGGCCAGGGAGCGGAGACCGTGCTGATGGCCGCCGCGGGGCCGGCGGACGACGGAACGGGCGCGCTCCGGGAACGCCGCGCCGAGGCGCCGCGCGTCGAGCGCGGCAAGACGCACGGCACCGGCTGCGCCTTCGCCTCGACCTGCGCCGGCCTGATCGCCCGCGGCTCGTCGCCGCTCGACGCGGCGGTCGAAGCGCATCGCCGCGTCGCGCGCGCCTTGGCCCTCGCCGGCGGCCTCCCCGGCCGCCGCCTCTCTCCCGAGATGTGGCGCGTCCGCTGATCTCCCGCGCCGGCCTTCCGACCCGATTCACGCGAATCCTTGCCTACGACGATCGCGTAGGGGAGGCTGGCGCGTCCGGATCTTCGCGTCCCCGCTCGACGCTCCTCCGCGCCTGCCTCCCGACACAATTCACGCGACACCTTGCCGTTGACGCGTCGAAAGGCAACGTTGCGCCGTGTTCAGGTCGGGCGGCAGGCGCGATGGTGCGTCGTTGTTCCGACGATCATCGCGGCGCGCCAGCCGCCCCTACGAGCCGCGCAATCATCGAGCGGCGTCGCGCGTCGAGTCAGCGTTTGGCCCGCAGGTACTGCGCCGGCCACGGCGCGTCCGCGCCGAGGACGCGCGCCGCGTGCAGCGCCCAGTGCGGATCGTCGAGCGCCGCGCGCCCGACCAGCACCGCGTCGGCCGCGCCCGTCGCCACGATCTCCTCCGCCTGCCGCGCCTCCGTGATCAGTCCCACCGCGCCCGTCGGCACGCCCGCCTCGCGCCGCAGCGCCGCGGCGAACGGGACCTGGTAGCCCGGCCCGAGCGGAATCCGCGCGTCCCACGCCAGGCCGCCGCTCGACGTATCGACGAAGTCGACGCCGCGCGCCTTCAGCTCCCGCGCGAAGACGATCGACTGCTCGAGATCCCAGCCGCCGGGGATCCAGTCGGTCGCCGAGATCCGCACGAAGAGCGGCCGGTCGTCGGGCCACGCCGCGCGCACCCGCTCCGTCACCTCCAGCGGGAAGCGCATCCGCGCCGCCGGCATCCCGCCGTACTCGTCGCCGCGCAGATTGGAGAGCGGCGAGAGGAACTGGTGCAGCAGGTAGCCGTGCGCCGCGTGGATCTCCACGACGTCGAAGCCGGCCCGCGCCGCGCGGCGCGCCGCCGCGGCGAACGACTCGGCGATCCCCGGCAACTCCTCCCTCGCCAGCGCGCGCGGCGCCGGATGCCCCGGCGCGAACGGAACCGGGCTCGGCGCGACCGCCTCCCATCCGCCGTTCCCGCGCGGCAGCGGCTCGCCGCCCTCCCACGGCCGCGCGCACGAGGCCTTGCGCCCCGCGTGGCCGAGTTGGATCCCCGCCGCGCAGCCGGCGCTTCTGATCAGCGCGGCCAGCCGCGCCAGCGGCGCGATCTGCGCGTCGTCCCACAGGCCGAGCTCGTACGGCGTGATCCGCCCCTCCGGCGCGACGGCCGTCGCCTCGAGCAGGACCAGCCCCGCGCCGCCGACGGCGCGGGCGCCGTAATGCACGACGTGCCAGTCGGCCGGAACGGCGTCCGGCGCGCTGTACTGGCACATCGGCGACACGAAGACGCGGTTGCGGAAGACGACGCCGCGCAGTTGGAGCGGCGAGAACAGGGCGCTCATCGCGAAGCCTCCGGACGGACGATTTGAAGGTATCGTTTCCTCCCCGCCAGCCGCCGCGCGGCCGCGCAGGACCCGTCCAGCTTAGCGCGGTCGCGGGGCCGAGGAGCCGAGGATGTCCGAAGGAACGTGGCGCCGCGTCGCCGACGCGGCCGAGTTCGACGCCGCCCCGCTCAAGATCGTCGACGTCGACGGCGAGACGATCGTCGTCTGCAAGGTCGCCGGCGCCTTCCACGCCGTCGAGGACCGCTGCTCGCACGACGACGGCCCGCTGGGCGAAGGAAAGCTCGAGGGATGCGCTCTCGCCTGCCCGCGCCACGGCGCCAAGTTCGACGTGACGAGCGGCGCCGCGCTCTCGATGCCCGCCGTCGCGCCGATCCGCAGCTACCCGGTGAAGGTCGAGAACGGCGCCGTCTTCGTCGCCATCGACTGAACGCGGCGCGATCCGCCTTCGCGCGCCGCGCCGCGCGGCCGCGCGGACGTCCGCGGGGCGGATCAGGGGCGCAGCGCCAGCCGCACCACGGCGCCGTCGAGCGTCGCCTCCCACGTCCCGCCGTCGCGGTCGACGAAGAGGAGCCGCGCCGGGGCGCGCTCTCGAATCTTCGTGTCCGCGTCGAGCCGCGCCGGCAGGTCGGCGAACGCCTTCGCCGCCGCCGCCGCGGTCCCGTAGCGCGCGACGAAGAGCGTCTTCGCCGGCGCGCCGTCCCCCGCGTAGTCGCCGGCGACGAGCGTCGCCTTGCCCCACGCGAGCTGCAGGAAGTCGCCGTCGCCCATCGTCGAGAGCGGCTGCAGCCCGAACGAGCCGCGCGCGATCCGCACCGAGCGCGCCACGAGCCCCGCCTTCGGCAGCGCGTCCAGCTCCTCCGGCGCCGGCGCGTCGGCGATCCGCTCCGCGGCGTGGCGGCCGAAGGCGAGCAACGCCTCGCGCACGCCGGGGCCCGGCGCGTCGGCCGTCGCCAGCACGTAGCGCGTTCCCTTGAGCAGCTGGAGCTGCTGCTCGCCGATCGTGTGCCGCGCGGCGAGCGACGGATCGGGGGTCTC
>JAJFTU010000375.1 GCA_021372775.1 bacterium
TTGAATGACTGCCTTCGCGCTTCGGCGTCGTGCCGCCCTTCGGCGCGGCGTCCTTCGGCGCGGCGCTCGGTTTTGCCGCCGCGCCCGCCCCCTGCGACTTCGCGCCGTCGTTCTGCCGTTTGGCGTTGTTTGGCTCCGTCATCTTGCTGGACGGCGGAGTCGTGCCGGCCGGATTCGCCGCAGCGCTGCCTTCGCCCGACGTAGCGGGCACCGGGGCGGTCGCGCCGCCCCCGCCCGAGCCGTCGCCGGTCGTCGCCTGCGCGGGCTGCGCCTGCGGCGTCGCCGGCGCGGGCTGCGTCTGCGGCGCCGACTTTCCGGAGTTCGAGACGACGAACCCGAACACGACCAAGGCGACGACGATCCCCGCGAGCAGCCCCGCCGCGAAGTAGATCGCCCCCCGCGAGCGGAGGACGCGGCGCCAGCCGCCGCGCGGCGCGGCCGCGCCGCCCGAGACGGAAACGGCCGCGGCGACCGGCTGCGTCACGCGCGGTCCCTTCGCCGCCTTCGGCGCGCGGCGGAACTTCTTCGGCTCGAAATCCTTCGCGAGTCCCTTGCCGTCCGCGCGTTCGAAGATCTGCACGGAGATGTTGTCCGGCCCGCCTCTGTCGTTGGCGAGCGCGATCAACTTCTCCACCGCCTCCTGCGGCTCGTACATCGACGCCATCGCCGCGACGACCTCGTCCTCGACGACGTTCCAGAGGCCGTCCGAGCAGAGCAGGAAGCGGTCGCCCGGCAGGATCTTCTCCGGGCCGCGCACGTCCGGCTCCACCGTCTCGCGCACGCCGACGGAGCGGATCAGGACGTTGCTCTCCGGGTGCCGGCGCGCCTCGTCCTCGGTGATCATCCCGGCGTCCACCATCCGCTGCACGGCCGAATGGTCGCGCGTCATCCGCTCCACCACGCCGGGTCGGATGCGGTAGACGCGGCTGTCGCCGACGTGGGCGATCCACGCCTCGTCGCCGCGCACGGCGAGGGCGGCGCAGGTCGTGCCCATCCCCCGCGCCTGCCCCGATTCGCGCGAAGCGGAGTAGACGGCGGCGTTGGCGTCCACGATCGCGCCGCGCAGCGCCTCGCGCGCGTCGCCGGCCGCGGAGAGCTCGGTGAAGCGGCGACCGATCAGGTCCACCGCCATCGAGCTCGCCAGCTTGCCGTCCGCGTGCCCGCCCATCCCGTCGCAGACGACGAGCAGCGTCCACTCGCCGTCGGGAGTCTGGATGTAGTCGATGCTGTCCTGGTTCTCCTCGCGCGTCGCGCCGACGTCCGTCTTGCCGCCGATGCGCCGAGGGTAGCCTTTCTTGTCGCGCGCCACGTCCCGCTCCCTCATTCGCAACGCAGCACGACGAGGCCGAGCCGGACTTGGCTGCCCGGCCGGAGAGGAACCGCCTGCGCGCCGATCCGCGCGCCGTCCACGAACGTGCCGTTGGTCGAGCCGAGGTCGCGGATGCCGTACTCGGCGCCGATCGGCACGATCTCCGCGTGCTGCCCGGAGACCGAGTCGGCGTCGAGCAGGATCTCGACGCCGCCGCGGGCGCCGATCCGCCCGCCGCCCGGCGGGATGGCGAGGTAAACGGCGGGGGCGCCGGAGAGGACGCGCAGCCCCGCGGCCCGTTCCTCGGCGGCCGTCGGCGCGCGGTATTCGGTGCGGCGCGGGCCGGCCGGCGCCGCGGGCGCCGGCTGCGGCGTCGCGGCGCGGACGAGACGCTCGTTCTCCGCGCGCAGCCGCTCGGCTTCGCGCTCGCGCGCCTCGGCCTCGAGGCGATGTTCCTCTTCGCGGGCCTCGGCCTCGGCCGCCGCGCGGCGGCGCGAACGGGACATGACGATGCCGCCGACGACGAAGACGACGGCGACGACCGCGACGAGGCCGACGATCGGGAAGAGCCACGACGTCCGCGACGCGCCCTTCGTCTCTTCCGCCGCGCCGGCGGCGCCCGGCGCGGCGACCGCGATCAGCGGCGCGGCGTAGCGCGAGGCGTCGGCGGCCTGGCCGCAGGCGACGCGCAGCGCGTGTTCGCGCCCATCGGTCGGCAGCGCGCCGGCGGGGATCGTCAGCACCGACTCGGCGAGGACCATCTGCCGCAGTTCGCCGAAGGCGAGGCCGATCTCGGCCGCCGACGAGGTGACCTTGGCGCGGCCGCCGGTGTCGGTGGCGATCTTCTCCAGCTCGCCGATCGCCGAGAGGATTTCCGGCGTCCGCTTCGGGACGAAGATCAGCGCGTTGACCTGGACGCGGGAGCGGCGCGCGGCGGCGATGCACTCGTCGGCGGTGCGCCCCTTCTTTTTGTTGAGCCCGTCCGAGACGACGACGAGCGTCCGCCGCGCGGGGACTTCGTCGCCGTGGCCGGAGATCTGGTCGATCCCTTGCGAGACGGCCTGGAAGAGGGCCGTCGTCGTGGACTGCGAGTCGAGCCCCTCGACGGCGCGCGCCACCCGCTCGGCGTCGTCGGTGAAGTCCACCTGCGGCTGCCAGTCGTCGCGGATCGCGCCCATCGCCGCGACGTCCTTCTTCGGGCGGAAGGCGGTGCGGATGCGCGCGGCGAGCGACTTCTTCACGGCGTCCCACGGCGCGCCGATCGATCCGCTGGCGTCCACCGCGAGGAGCGTGGCCGAACCTTCGTCGCTGCCGCCGAACGGCGCGATCTCCGCCTGCGCGGCGACCGGCTTGTCGTCCACCTCGAACCGAATGTCCGAGGCGTGGATCTGCGTGGCGGGGCTGCCGTCGCCGGCGAAGAAGGCGACGACGAGCCGCACCGAACCGTCGGGACGGGGCTCGACCGCGCGGATGATCGCGCGGCGGGCCTCGGAGGCCGACGCGGGGACCGCGGCGGCCAGCGCGGCCGCGGCGAGGAAAGCGCAAGCGAGGAAGCGGCGCATCGTCAGGCCTCCGGCGCGGGCGGGATCAGCACCACCTGAAAGACGGTGTCGCCGGCCTTGATGACGCTGGCGTGGTCGGCGGCGCTCGAGTCGCCCCAGATCTCCTGGCCGTCCACGGTCGTCGCGTTCGTGCTGTCGAGGTCGCGCACGCGGACCTGCCCCGCGCGGCACATCACCGCGAAGTGCTGGCCGCTCATCGCGCGGTCCTGCGTCACCGGCCCGTCGCAGTCGGGACGCGAGCCGAAGGTGTTCTTCCCCTCGCGCAGCGGGAAGACCTGCCCGGAGTGGTCCCAGGTGTAGCTGACGAGGAACCCGACGATGCGCGGCAGCGCGGCCGGCGCCGCGGAGCGCGCCGCGGCCTCCGCGCGCTCGCCGGCCTCGGGCGGAACGTAGACGGTGCGGCGGCCGCCGCCGGCGGCGGCCGGCTGGCGCGCCGCGACGTCGGCCGCGGCCTGCTCTTCCGGGGTCGCAATGCGCGTGCGGCGGGCGTCTCCCGCCGGCGCCGCCTCGTGGATGGTCGGCGACGGCGAGGAGCCGATCGGCCGGCTGTGGGGATTCGTCAACGAAGCGCCGCACCCTTTGCAGTGCTGCGCTTCGGCTCGGTTTTCGGTTCCGCAGAGCATGCACTTCATGTTCGTTCTCCCGCGGGATGCAGGGCGTCCCGCCGACGGCGCAGGCGGAGGGCGCGCGAGAACGCGCCTCCGCCGCGGGACGGCCGCGCGCGGCGAAACGCGCCCGCAAGCCGAGCCCAACGCACCGTTTAAGTCTAGTGCCATCCGCCGCTTACTCGCACGCGCCGCCGGGTGATACCGGCCGCCGCGGTCCGAGCGGCGCCGCGCGGGAGGTGGAGCCGAGCGTGTTGGTCCGGGAACGTCCGCCGGCGGACAAGCGAAGGGCCGCCCCGAAGGGCGGCCCTTGGCGTTGGTTCGCTTGATCGAGCGCGCGGATCAGAGGCCGAGGATCAGCTTGAGGTAGACGGCCTTGATCGCGGTGAGGCGGTTCCCCGCCTCCTGGAAGATCACCGAGCGCGGATGGTCGCAGACTTCGTCCGTGACTTCCTCGCCGCGGTGGGCCGGCAGGCAGTGCATGAAGACCGCCGTCGGCTTGGCGAGCCCGAAGACCTTCTCGTTGACCTGGTAGGGACGGAAGATCTTGTTCTTCTGCTCGGCTTCCTTCTCCTGGCCCATCGAGGCCCAGACGTCGGTGTAGACCGCGTCGGCGCCCGTCACGGCCGTCTCGAGGCACTGGGTGTACTCGATCGTCGCGCCGTTCTTGGAGGCGAGTTCGCGCGCCTTGTCCGTGATCCGGGCGTTCGGCTCGAAGCCGCGCGGCCCGCAGACGACGACGTGCATCCCCATCAGGGCGCCGCCGAGCATCAGCGAGTGGGCCACGTTGTTGCCGTCGCCGACGAAGGCCAGCTTCAGGCCCTGCAGGCGGCCGAACTTCTCCTTGAGGGTGATGAAGTCGGCGGTCATCTGGCAGGGGTGGAGCTCGTCGGTGAGGAGGTTGACCACCGGCTTGCTCGACCAGCGCGCCATCTCCTCGACGAGGGTCTGGCTGAACGTGCGCATCGCGATCACGTCCACCCAGTTCTCGAGGTTCTTGGCCACGTCGTGGACCGACTCGCGCACGCCGATCTTCCCCATCTCCGGGGTCTGCGTCAGGGCGCTGCCGCCGAGCTGGTTCATGCCGACTTCGCAGGTCACGCGCGTGCGCAGCGACTGCTTTTCGAAGTAGAGGAACGCGGTGCGGTTGCGCAGCGCGTCCTTGTACTGCTCGGGATTCGCCTTGGCCTTGAGGCCGAGGTCGATCAGCGCCGCGAGTTCCTCGGCGCTGTGGTTCCATTCAGCCACGAAGTGCTTCATGTCGCTTCCTCGACCCGCGGGGGCGGTCACTCGGGGACGACCCAAGTGCCGCCGTGTCCGCGGAGGGCGTCGGCCAGCACGCGCACGGAGCAGATCAGCGCGCTGTGGCCGGACTTTTCGACGACGTCCAAGGCCGCTTCGACCTTGGGGCCCATGCTGCCGGGGGGGAACTGCCCTTCGGCCATCAACTGACGGGCCTCGCGCGGCGTCATCCGGTCGATCGGCGCGGCGCGGTCGGTGCCGTAGTCCTTCTCCACCCGGTCCACGTTCGTCAGGATGACGAAGACGCTCGCCCCGACCTCGCGCGCGAGCAGCGCCGAGGAGCGGTCCTTGTCGATGACCGCCTCGACGCCCGCGAGCCCGCCGTCGGGAGTGCGCGTCACGGGAATGCCGCCGCCGCCGGCGGCGACGACGACGTGCCCGGTGTCCAGCAGGCAGCGCATCGCCTCGACGCCGTGGACCTTCCGCGGCTCGGGCGAGGCGACGACGCGCCGCCAACCTTGGTCTTGAAGAACCATCTTCCACCCGTCGCGTTCCTGGAACCCCTTCGCGATGTGCGGCGGGTAGTACGGCCCGATCGGCTTCGTCGGCTTGTTGAAAGCGGGATCGTCGGCGTCCACCTCGGTCACCGTCAGCAGCACGGAGACGAGGTTGGGCAACCCCTGCGCGGCGAACTCGGAGCGGATCGCCGTCTCGAGGAAGTAGCCGATGATCCCCTGCGAGCCGGCGCCGCAGGTGTCCAAGGACCAGGCCGGAACCTGGTTGCGTCCGGCCTCGACTTGGATCAGCAGGTGTCCCACCTGCGGACCGTTGCCGTGGACCAGAAGCAGCCTGTGGTCCCGCGAGAGGTCGGCGACGACCTTGGCGAAGGCCGCCGCCTCCCTCATCTGGTCAGCCTGGTTGCCGTCGGAACCGCGCGGCGTGAGCGCGTTGCCCCCGAACGCAATCAGAGCGATCGGCAGGTCACGCTTGTCCTGGCTGGCCACAACGTCACCGGCGAGCCTTCGCGATGATCGGCTTGAGCACCTCGGCGAGGTCGGGCTGGCCCTTCTCTTCGAGGTCGTAGGTCACGCGGACGGCCGGCTTGGGGAACGTGCAGAGGCGGCGCAGGTCGATCGGGGTGCCGATGATGAACGCGTCGACGTGCGGCGCGGCGGCGTTGATCGTCTCCTGCAGGTCGGCCACCTGCTGGTCGCTGTAGCCCATGGCGGGCAGGACCTTGCCGGTGTCGGGGTACTTCTCGTAGGTCGCCTTGATCGACTTCACGGCGTACGGCTTCGGGTCGACGATTTCCTTCGCGCCGTTCCGCTGGGCGGCGACGACGCCGGCGCCGATCTTCATGCCGCCGTGCGTGAGGGTCGGGCCGTCCTCGATCACGAGGACGCGCTTGCCGGCCACGGCCGACTTGTCTTCGAGGGTCACCGGGGACTCGGCCATGATGATCTTGGCGGTCGGGTTCATCGCGACGAGGTTCGCCTTGACCTGGGCGATCGCTTCCGGCGTCGCGGAGTCGATCTTGTTGACGACGAAGACGTCGGCCATGCGGCAGTTGGCCTCGCCGGGGTGGTACATCATCTCGTGGCCCGGACGGAGCGGGTCGGCGACGACGATGTGCAGGTCGGCGTGGTAGAACGGCAGGTCGTTGTTGCCGCCGTCCCACAGCACGACGTCCGCTTCCTTCTCGGCGGCGCGGAGGATGTCCGTGTAGTCGACGCCGGCGTAGATCACGGTGCCGGTCGTGACGTGCGGCTCGTACTCTTCGCGCTCTTCGATCGTGCACTTGTGGAAGTCCATGTCCTCGAGCTTCGCGAACCGCTGGCAGCGCTGCTTGGCCAGGTCGCCGTACGGCATCGGGTGACGGACGGCCACGACCTTCAGGCCCGCGTCGCGCAGGATCTTGGCGACCTTGCGGGTGGTCTGGCTCTTGCCGCAGCCGGTGCGCACGGCGCAGACGGCCACGACCGGCTTCGTGGACTTCACTTCGGTCTTCTTGGGGCCCATCAGGCGGTAGTCGGCGCCGGCCGCGAGCACGATGCTGCCGAGGTGCATCACCTGGTCGTGGGAGCGGTCGGAGTAGGCGAAGATGACTTCGTCGACGTCGTGCTCCTTGATCAGCTTCGGGAGCTCGCTCTCGTCGTAGATGGGAATGCCCTTCGGGTAGTTCTTGCCGGCCAGCTCGGTGGGGTACATGCGGCCGTCGATGTCGGGGATCTGGGTCGCGGTGAAGGCGACGACTTCGGTGTTTTCGCAGTCCCGGAGCGCGACGTTGAAGTTGTGGAAATCGCGCCCGGCGGCGCCGGCGATGATGACCTTCTTCTTAGCCATGACTTTCCCTCAACGCATCGGGCAGTCGAGACGCCCGACGCCGGGCCGGGGACCAAAATGTCCCGCTGCGCCCGCGGAGGCAGTGCACGAACCGGGTCGTTCGTAGGGGCCGGGACCCGGACGACCGGTAAAGTTCCGGCGGCGCGCGGGCAACTTTCGCGCTCGGCGCCGCAATCCCTTTTCTTGTCGTCGATGGTGAAGTCGAGCGGGTGAAACCCGCGATTCACCTGTGCGCGGCTAGTTTCATCCGCTCCGGGAAAAAGCGCAAGCCCGCGGGCCGCGGCGCCGTCGGACGCCGACCGCCGTCGTTCGCGGGCGTCCGGGCCCCGCCGCCGGTCAGTCCCCGACCATCCGCGCCAGATCGTCCTCGGACACGCCGAGCATGTCCGCCGCGCGGGCGTGGTCGCCTCGCGTCTCCTCGAGGGCGAGGGCCGCGCGGATGCGGGAGGCGCTGTCCGTCGCCGCCTTCAGCGTCGCGGCCAAGGGGCCGTCGAGCGGCGCGATCCGCGCCAGCGCCGCGCGGTCGGGATCCTCGACCCGCGAGCGGAGCTCGAAGTCGGACGGCTCGATGACGTCCCGCCCGGCGAGGACCACGGCGCGCTCGATCTCGTTCTCGAGCTCGCGCACGTTCCCCGGCCAGCGGTACTCGACGAGCCGCCGCCTCGCGTCGTCGGAGAAGCGGAGCCCGGCGCGCCCCATCGAGGCGGCCAGCTTCTCGAGGATCGCGTCGGCGATGATCGCGATGTCGCCCGGGCGCTCGCGCAGCGCGGGGAGCGCGATCGGCAGCACCGAGAGGCGGTAGTAGAGGTCCTCGCGGAAGCGGCGCGCAGCGACTTCTTCCTTGAGCCCGCGGTTCGTCGCGGCGACGATCCGCACGTCGGCCTTGCGCGTCCGCGTGCCGCCGATCCGGTCGTAGGTCTTCTCCTGCAGCAGCCGCAGGATCTTCGCCTGCAGCGGGAGCGGCATCTCGCCGATCTCGTCGAGGAACAGCGTGCCCCGCTCCGCCGCCTCCACTTTGCCGATCTGCGTCGAGGAGGCGCCGGTGTAGCTCCCCTTCTCGTGGCCGAACAGTTCGTTCTCGAGCAGCGTCTCGGGGATCGCGGCGCAGTTGATCGCGATGAACGGGCCGCGGCTGCGCGGCGAGAGGGCGTGGAGCGCCTGCGCGATCAGCTCCTTGCCGGTCCCCGACTCGCCGAGAATCAGCACGGTGGCGTCCGAGCCGGCGACCCGCTCGACGAAGCGCGCGACCTCGCGCATCTCGGGCGAGGCGCCGAGGATCCGCGGAGCGCCGGAGTCTTCGGGGAAGAGCTGCCCCGAGGCGCGCGCCGCGCGGCGGCCGATCAGCGCGGCCAGCCGGGCGCGGGCCTCGTCCGGCGCGGTCTCGCGGAAGACGGCTTCGGCCGCCCCGGCGCGCAGCGCGCCGACGGCCTCGGCGGCGTCGAGGCGATCGGCGAGCAGCACGACCGGCAGGCCGGGATCGGCGGCGCGGAACGCGTCGAGCGCCGCGCGGAGTTGCGCGCGGTCGAACGGCGACGGCGGAACGAGCAGCACGGCGCCGGTCGCGCCGGGGACGCGCACCAGGGCGGCGGCCTTCTCCGTCGAGGCGGCGACGATCGGGCCGTCGACGAGGGAGGAGAAGCGCTCCGCGGCGGACTCGGCGGCGGCCGCGTCGGGCCCCGCGACCAGGAGCGCAAGAAAGTCGGTTCGGGCGGTTTTCTTTTTTGTGGTGGGCACGCGGGAGCTATACCACAGACCGCGGCGCCGGGCACAGCCGGCGCCGCGCGAAAGGACGCTCCGACGCCGGAACGATCGCCGCGTCCCGCGGACCGTCGTCCGCGCGCGGCCGCGCTCCGGCCTCGGGGTCAGCGCGCCGGTTCCGCCGGCTCGCTGTCTTCCTTGAGCTTCTTCGCCTCTTCCTGCAGCTTCGCCCGCTCGTCCTGGGTCTTCTTGATCAGCTGCGTCGGCGAGAGGTTGCGGTCCGCCGCCTTCTCCTGGTCCGACATCGGCGGGCGGCGGAGGTACGGGTTCCTCACCCACTTCTCCAGCTGGTCGAGGCGGGCGGTCTCGCCCTGGATCGCCTTGAGGCGCGCGGCGGCGGTGGCGGGGTCGTAGCTCCCTTGCGCCCGCAGCGGCTTGTCGGCCTCCGGCTCCTGCGCGGCGCCGGCCGGAGCGCCCGCGGCTTCCGCCCCCTCTTCCTCGGGGGGCGGACCGTAGACCTTCTCGAGGTCGTCGTTGGTGATGACGACGACGCTCTTGCCGGAACGGGTCTTCTTCACCTGCGGAACGTAGGGCGCGCGCGGCGAGAGCGCGGAGGAGGCGCCCCGCGCCTTCGACGCGGCGTCCGCCGGCGGGACGGCGGGCGGCGCGGGCGCGTCGGCCGGCGGCTGCGGCTTCGCCGCCTCCGGCTTCGCCGCGTCCGGCTTCGCCGCTTCCGGCTTGGCCGGCGGCTTGGGACGAAGGGCGTCGCGGCGAGACGGGGACGCGCTCTCCTGCCCCGCGGCGAGAGCCGGCGGAACGGCGGCGACGAGAGTTCCGGCCAACACGACGACGGCGATCCATGGCTTCATCGCGGCACCTCGTTTCCTGCCCACCTCAACTATGCGGCGCCCTCGCCGCGCGAGTCCAGTCCATGCCCGTCGCGCGGCGGTCTTCGGGGCGACGACCGAAGGGGCTCGTCCCTCCGCGGCGCTCCGTCGCGCCGCGCCGGCCGCGGTGCGCCGCTTTCGGCCCGCCGCGCGGGCGGACTCAGGCTCGCTCACGGCACGGAGCGCAACCCCCGCAGCACCACCCGCGGCGCGCCCGGGGGGCCGTCCCGTCCGCCGGGCGGGGCCGGGGCCGCCCAGACGACGGCCGGGCCGGCGCCGCCGTCGATCTCCAGCGTCCGGGCGCGCAACTGGCCGACGATCGTCGCCGGCCCGGCGAGGGCGACCCGCCCCGCGACGGCGACCAGCCCGCGCCAGTGGACGTCGGCCGCGCCGCACGCGGCCGGCGCGGCGGGAACGACGCCCGGCGCCGGAGGGCCCCAGCCGCCGATCCGCCACGCGTCGCAGCCGCCGTCGGGAGAGGCGACGAAGACGTCGTCGGCCAGGGTCGGCGCGCGGTCCGCTCCCCTCGTGTCCCGCAGGTTGGGCGGCGGCGCCAGCGGTTCCGCCGCCGCGCCCCCGGCCGCGAGCGCGACGTCCCCCTCGATCAACAGCGCGCCGGCGCCGGAAAGGCGCACGGGAAGCGGCGTCGCGCGCCCGGCGCAGGGCAGGACGGCGCAGACGCCGCCGGCCCGCGGCAGCCACTCCTCGAGCGGCCGCGAGGCCCCGCCGCCGTCCAGCCGAAACGCCCCCGCCCGTTCCGGATCCTCGACCAGCGTCCGCGCGCCGCGCCGTCCGGAGGCGGCGACATCGAGCAACTCGCCGGGCAGGGCGGCGGGCGGCGACGCCTCGGGACACGCCGCGACGAGCCCCGAGTGATCGGCCCGCGTCGTCGGCGCCGCGGGGGGCGCCGCCCGCGGCGGGAACGGCCGCACGGGCAGGCAGGCGCCGGCCGCCGAGCCGTTGAACAGCCCGCCGACCCGTCCCCGCCACCAAGGGTCCTGCAGCGTCCCCGGCGCGTCGCGCCACGCCGCCCAGTCGGGCGCGCCGTCCGCGTCCGCGTCGTCGGCGGCGCCGTCGCCGTCGTTGTCCTCGCGCACCGGCCGGTCGGCGGCGAGCCACGGCACGCAGCCCGCCCACGCCGCGGCCGTCGCCGGCGCCGCCTCGAGATCGCCGCCGAAGACCGCCTCGCCGAACCGCCAGCCGGCCTCGCCGACGAAGCGCGCCGCCCCCTCGACGAGCAGCGGCCGGTCCGTCCGCCCCCACGGGACGGCGACGACGTCCGCGCGGGCCGCCGCCCGCGCCACGCGTCCGCCCGGCCCCGCGACCTCGACCTCGGCCTCGAGCGCCGCGAGCGCGCCCGCTCCGCCCCCCTGCGGCTCGAAGAAGGCGAGCCGCACGACGCGGAACGGCGTCCGCGGCGCCAAGGCGGCGGCCAGCGCGTCGAGGGTCGCGCGGCCGGGCCCGTCCGGCGTCATGAGCACGTCCGGATGGAGCGGATCGCCGAGGAAGCGGTCCGCCGGATCGTCGCCGTCCGGCGGGCGGAAGAGAGCCGCGCCGGCCCGTTCCTTGTAGCGGCAGTCGAGCGGCGAAGGCGCGCCGCGCCACGAGCGGCGGACCGCGCCGACCCGGACCCAACGGCCGTCGCGGTCCACCTCCGCGCGGCCCGGCGGAGGGACGATCGCGCCCCGCTCCGGCGCCTCGAACCACTGCGCCGCCGCCTCGACGACGGCGCGCGCCAAGAGCCGCGCCTGCGCCAACGCGGCGCGCCGCGCGCCGCCGACCAGCTCGCCGCGCGCCGCGGCGACCGCGCCGGCGGCGACCGCCCCGGCCATCAACGCGATGACGAGGACCGCGACGAGCACCGCCCCGCGCTCCGCCCCGGAAGGCGGCGGCGAGCCCGCGCCGGCGACCGCCCGACGAACGCGGCGCCGCGCGCCCGGCGCCGCGCCGCCGAGACGTCTTCCGCGGCGGCCCGCCGGGTCGAGCGGGCAAGCGCCCGCGCCGCAGAACGCCGCCGCGGGCATCAGCGTTCTCCCGCGCGCGGCAGCGCGACCTCGGCGCTCAGCGTCCGCGCCGCGGCGTGGTCCGCGGACACGGCGAGCGACAGGCGAAGGCGGCGCACGGCGGCGCGGCAGGCGCGCGACGCGGCGTCGTCGGCGCCGCCGCACGGCCCCACCGCGCGCCCCTCCGCGTCGAACGCCTCGACGCGGAACGCCTCGACGCCGTCGAGCAGCGGCTCGGCGACGCGGAACCGCGACGTCCCGAAGAGACGCGCGTCGTCCACGAAGGAGATCCGGTAGAGCGTCCCGCGCGACGCGCGGCCGTCGAGCGCGGCCGGCCCCGCGTCGATCTCCTCGACGACGCCGTCCCGCTTCGCGACCGGCGTCCCGTCGGGGAGCGCGGCGCGCGCCGTGCCGTCCATGTCGGCCATGAACGAGACCGACGCGGCGGGACCGGGCGGCCGCACGGCGTAGACGACGACCTCGTCGTTCGCCGTGTCCACGCGCGGGAAACGCCCCGCGAGCAGCGATTCCGGCGCGGCCGCGCTCTCCGGATCGTCGCGGTCCAGATCCCCGCGGATCGCCACAACGCCCGTTTCGAGCAGTTCCACGGCCTCGTCCGGGCAGTCGGCCTCGCCGCCGGGGCAAACGCCGATCCCCGCGCGCGACGCCTCGCGCGCCATCCGCCCGAGAGCCCAGCGCGCGCCGACGTCCCGCTCCGCCGCCTCCGCCGTCCCCGCGCCGAGCCGCGCGAGCCCCGACAGAAGGGCGAGCCCCGCGAGGAGCGCGGCCAGCGAGACGGCCGCCCCGACGACCATCTCCGCCGTGCCCCCGCCCCGCGCCCCGCGCGGCGCGGCCTCAGAAGTGAAACGCCACCAGCTCGACCGCGCGGACATCGGCCCCCTCCTTCCACGTCGCGACGAACCGCAGCCGCAGCGCCAGCGCGTCCTCGAACGGCGCGAGGGCGCCGCCCGCCCCCACCCCCTCGAGCGAGCACTGCAGCCGTCCTTCGGGCAGCGCGGCGACGAGATCTCCCCACCCCGGAGGCGCCGTGCGGTCGGCCGTGTCCACGGCGGCCGCGGCGTCGCCGGCGCGCGCGCCGAAGAGCGGAGGCAGCGCGGCGAACGAGAGCGCCGTCGCGCGCGTCGCGGCGGCCTCGGCGGCGGCGAGCGCCT
>JAJFTU010000376.1 GCA_021372775.1 bacterium
GTCAGCTTCCCCTTGGCCCCCGGCGAGACGATCCTCCTCTCCTTCGCCGCGCACCGCGTGCGGCTGATCCACCCCGGCGGGCAGACCTTCTTCTCGACCCTCCGCAACAAGCTCGGCTGGGGACACCCCTGACCGAACCGCTCCGCGCGCCTTCCGCCGCGATCGAGGAGTCTCCTTCGCGCGCTTTTCCCGGCGCCCGAGGCGTCTCCGCCCCTCCGTCCCGCCCCCGCCTCGCGCGGCGGTTCGCCGCCGTCGCCGCCCGCCCGCCGTCGCCCGTACATTCAGCGGTCGAGGGTCGCCGCATGCCCGGTCACGCCCAAGCGATGATCGACGCGCTCCGCGCCCGCGACGTCGCCGCCGCGGAGACGATTCTGCGCGACCATCCCGCCGTCGCGACGCACCGGGGACACAAGGGGGAGAGCCTCGCCATCGTCGCCCTCTTCGCCGGAGCGGAGGAGTTGGCGCGGCGCCTCGCCGCGGCGCCCGACCTGCGCGAGGCGGCGGCGCTCGGGGACATGCCGCGGCTGACGAAACTCCTCGCGGAAGCCGACGCCGAGACGATCGAGGCCCGCGGAAGCGACGGATGGACCGCGCTCCATCTGGCCGCGTTCTTCGGCCGCGCGGAAGCGGTCCTCGCGCTTCTCGAGGCGGGCGCCGACCCGCGCGCCGTCTCCGCCAACGCGACGGCCAACACGCCGCTTCACGCCGCGCTGGCGGGCCGCGCCGGCCTTCAGATCGTCGACGCCCTGCTGGCGCGCGGCGCCGACGCCGGCGCCGTCGCGGGCGCGGGGGTGACGCCGCTCCACCTCGCCGCGAAGCGCGGCGACGCGGCACTCGTCAAGCGGCTGCTCGCCCGCGGCGCCGATCCGCGCGCGGCGATGACGACCGGACGCACGCCGGCCGACGTCGCCGGCGACCGTGGGTTCATGGACTTGTCGATCTACCTGCGGCGCGCGCGCCGGCGGAAGCCGGCCGAGTGAGCGCCCGCTTCAGCCCCGCGTCAGTTCGCCGCGATCGAGCCGCCGGCGGATGCCGTCGGCCACGCCGTTGACGAAAGCGCCCGATTCCTGGCCGCCGAACGCCTTCGCCAGCTCGATCGCCTCGTCCAGGATCACCGCCGCGGGGGTGCTCGGATCGTCGAGCAGCTCGAACAGCGCGAGCCGGATCACGTTGCGGTCCACGACCGCCATCCGCTCCACCCGCCAGTTGTCCACCCCGGCGCGGATCAGCCCGTCGAGCTCCTCCATCCGCCGCGTCGCGCCGCGGAAGAGGTGCTCCGCGAAGCGGCGCGCGCGCGGGTCGAGCGCCTCGTCGGCGAGGTTGTCGAAGAACGCGGCCATGTTGACTTCGGCGCCGCCGCCGGCGACGTCCTGCTGGTAAAGCATCGACAACGCCGCCGCGCGTCCCTTGCGCCGCGATCCGCTCTCTTCGCCCACGCTTCAGCGCCCCCCGGCGAGCAGGCCGCGGAGGTTGGCCATTTCGATCGCCGTCATCGCGCAGGAGAACCCCTTGTTCCCGCCCTTGCCGCCGGCGCGCTCCATCGCCTGCTCCAGCGTGTCGCAGGTCAGGACGCCGTCGGCGACCGGCACGCCGGTTTCGGCGGCGATCTGCGCGAGGTCGCGCGTCACGACGGCCGAAAGGTGGTCGAAGTGCGGCGTCTCGCCGCGCACCAAGGCGCCGAGGGCGATGATCGCGTCCGGCCGGATCGGCGCGTTCGCGCGGCCGCAGGCGCCCTGGGCCATCATCCGCACCCCCTGCGGGATCTCGAAGGCGCCCGGCACTCGGACGAGGATGATCCGCTCCTCGTTGGCCCCGTGCCGCGCCAGCGCGTCCAAGGCGCCGGAGAGGAGCACGTCGGTGACGCGGTTGTTGAAGCGCGAGAGCACGATCCCGAAGCTCAGTTCGCGCGCATCGAGGTCTCCGGCCAGTTCCAGCATCGTCGCTCCTCGCCCGCCCGCGCGGACCGTTCTCGTCCGCCGGCGGCGCGAAGTCTACCACCCGCCCCGCGCGCTCGAAAGGCGCCGAAGAAAACGCCGCGGCCCCCCTCGCGAAGGGGACCGCGGCGGCCACCTAACAGCCGCGGAGCGCTCAGGGGCAGCCTACGCTCAACGACTGCGGCAGGACGCAGGCGCCGGAGAGCGTCGCGCCGTGCGGCGCCCTCTCCGCGCCCTTGGAATCGGTTCCGTAGGAGCCTTCGGTGACGCCGTTCTGCGCCACGATCACGAAGTAGTGCACGTCGCCCGGGGCGACCGTCGGGTCGTAGGCGTCGCCGCTCTTCACGTCGCAGACGAAGCCGCTCCAGACCGGCGCCTGCTGCGGCACGGAGGTCGCGCCGGAGTACAACGCGTAAGTCGTCGCGCCGCAGGCCGCGCCGAACGACAGCCCGAGCTTGCCGTCGCCGCCCTTGGTCACGAGGACCATGCCGTCCCCGCTCGCCGGCACGCCGCCGGACGGGTTGACGAAGTAGTGCGAGAACTCCGAGGTGTTGCCGCCGGCGTCGGTCGCGGTGGCGACGATGTTGGTCGCGGCGACGGCGATCGGCGCCGTGGTGAAGGCGCAGAAGCCGTTCGCGTCGGTGGTGCAGGTCGCGGCGCCGAGGTAGGTCTGTCCTTCGCCGTAGCCGGTGGGATCGACCTGCGCGTTGCCGAAGACGTCGATCGTGACCGCCGTGTTCTTGCTGGTGTTGATCACGCCGCCGACCGTGAGGTTCGCGCCGTCGAACTGCGCCGCGGTCAGGATCGGGTAGTTCTGGAGGTTGTTCGCGCCGCTCCCCGGATTCGCGCCGTTCGGCGTCACGCCGTCCCCCTTGAGGTCGATGCCGATCCCGCCGTTGCCGTAGATCGAGTTCGCCCGGATCGCCACGGCGTTGTTGGAATAGGTGCCGCCGACGACGACTCCCGCGCCGCCGTTGTTCGCCACGACGTTGCAGTCGCCGGTGCAGGCCCCGGGGGTCGCGCCCGAAGTTCCGCCGATCAGGCTCCCCGCGCCGCCGGCGCCGACGTTGATCCCGGCCAGCGTGTTGCCCAACGCGGTCGTCTTGTCGACGGCGACGCCGATCCAGTTGCCGACGATCTTCGTCGGCGAGGAGATCCCCGAGGCGGCGATCTCGACGCCGTACTTGGCGTTGCCCGAGATCACGTTCCTCGCGACCGTCGTCCCCGCCGCGGAGCTGACGATGTCCACGCCGTCGCCGAGGTTCGGAACGGCCGTCGTCCCGGTCGCGTCCGCGCCGAGCAGGTTGCCGGCGATCGTGTTCGGTCCCGACGTGTACTCGACCTTCACCGCGGCGTCGTTCGGGTACGTGCCCGAGCACTTGTTCCCCGAGATCACGTTTCCGGGCGCCGCGCCCGGCGTCGCCGCGTCGCCGCCGACCGTCGCGTTGGTCGCTCCGGTCGAGATCTTCACGCCGCTGTTGTTGTTCGGAACGGCGGTCGCGCCGTCCGCGGCGAGGCCGATGTAGTTCCCCTGCACCGACACGCCGTCTGCGTTGTAGATCCGCACGCCGTCGTTGTTCCCCGAAATCACGTTCCGGTCGAGCGCCTGCCCGCCGCCGAGCTGCGTTCCCTTGGCGGCGTCGATGCGTACGCCGAACGAGCCGTTGTTCTTGAGCGCCGCCGTCCCCGCGGCGTTGAGTCCGACGAGGTTCCCCTTGATCACCGTGTTGAGGACGTTCTGCGCGGAGGAGCTCGTTCCGACGAGGGCGATGCCGTCGCCGCTGTTTCCGGAGACGACGTTGCCGGGCGCCGCGCCCGGCGTCGCGGTCTGGCCGCCGATCGTCGTGCCGGAAGCGAACGTGTAGCCGCTCTTCGTCATCACCCGGATCCCGGCGCCGGCGTTGGCGATCGCCTTCGTCCCGTCGGGCGCGACGCCGCAGTAGTTCCCTTGGATCACGGTGTTCGCCGCGCCCCAGACGGCCACGCCGTCGGCGGCCTGGCTGCCGCTGCCCGGGCCGTTGCCGGAGAGGACGTTCCGCGCCCGGACGTCGGCGCCGCCCACGGTGTTCCCGGCGCCGAGCAGGATCCGCACCCCCGCCTCGGCGTTGGGCAGCGACTTCGTCCCGGCCGCGTCGAGGCCGACGATGTTTCCGCGGACGAAGTTGCCGGTCGTGGAGCTCCCTTCGATCGTCACGCCGCCGCGGTAGTCGGTGTCGCTGGTCGGCGCGCCGTTGCCGTTGCCGGAGATCACGTTCCCCGGCGGCAGTCCGGGGGCGTCGGCGAGGTCGCCGATCTTGTTGTTCTTCGCGCCGTTCGTCAGGTAGACGCCGGAGCGGCCGTTCTTCAACTGCGCGGCGCCCGTCGCGTCCACGCCGAGGTAGTTGCCGTAGACCAGGTTGTCGCTCGAGCCGTTGATCTCCACGCCGTAGTTGCTGTTGTAGCCGCCGTTGCCGGAGATCACGTTCCGCGCGGAGGCCGCCGCGCCGCCGATCGTCGTCGCGCCGCTTCCGCCCTGGACCATCACGTGGGCCACGCTGCCGTTGCCGATCCCCGCCGTGCCGCTCGCCTGCGGACCGACGAGATTCCCTTGGATCAGCGTCCCGTTCGTGCCGGCGTCCTTCACGTTGATCCCGTAGGCGCCGGAGTACGACCCGTTGCCGGAGATCACGTTCCCCGGCGCGGATCCGGGCGCCGCCGCGACGCCGCCGATCACGTTGTTCGTCGATCCGCCTTGAATCTGGACGCCGTCGCCGGGGCTCGAGACCAGATAGGCCGTTCCCGCCGCGTTCGTGCCGACGTAGTTGCCGGCGATCGTGTTCCCCGACGCGCCCGCGTCGATCCGGATCCCCGCGGTCGAGTTGCCGGAGATCAGGTTCCGCTTGTCGGCCGTCGCGCCGCCGATCATGTTCCCCGTCGCGCCGGCGCCGGTGATCAAGATCCCGCCGTTGTTCTTCGTCGCGGGCGCCGCGCCGGCCGCCGTCGGGCCGACGTAGCAGTTCTCGACGCTGTTCCCCGCCGTCGCGATCCGCAGGCCCCACGATCCCATCCGGTCGATCACCAGCGAGCGGATCACGCTTCCCGCGCTCGTCGTCCCGGCCGTCGCGTCGGCGGAGAGATCGAGGCCGACGAACGAGGCGGCCGCGCTCGCGTCGGGCGTCAGCTCGACCCGCGCCGCGCCGCCGTCGATCGTCGTCGCCTGCACGAGCGGCGGAAGCGCCTGCTTCAGCGCGATCGAGGGCGTCGTCAAGTTGAAGGTGATCGACGTCGGGCCGGCGCTCTTGTTCGTCTCCATGATCGCCGCGCGCAGCGTGCACGTCCCGCCCGCCGTCGCGCAGACGCCGTCGCCCGGGTTCGCGTCGTCGGCCGCCGTCGCCGCGTCGTCCGACGCGTCGTCGACGACGAAGGGGATCGGCTCGCGCTGCGGCAGCAACTCCGCGCCGCCGCCGGCGATCGCCGCGGCGAGGTCCGCGCGGCCGCGCCCCGAGAGCGGCGCCGCGACGAGGGCCGTCGGCGTCCCGCGCAGTTCCAGCGACTCGCTGCCCGTCGCCGAGGCGACGACGATCGAGCGGTTGTCGGGATCGATCGCCGCCACGTCGTCGCCGAGGGCGGACGTGATCTTCGCCGCCGCCAGCCGCGTCAGGCCCCGCGGCCCCGCGAGGCGCGTTTCCGCGGTCCACCGCCCGTCGCGATAGGAGAGGATCCGGACCGCGCCGTCGCCGTCGAGCGCCGCCAGCCCCGGCTCGACCGCCGCGCCGCGCGCGAACCGCCCGAAGACGACGTCGCGCGCCTCGTCGACGCCCGGCGCCGCGGCGAACCGGAGCGTCGCGCGCGGATCGGCCGCGCGGTCGATCCCGCGGGCGACGAACACGCCCTTCGCCGTGGCGACCGCGACGTCCGCGGGGTAGGCCGCGTCGAGATGTCCGAGGGCGATCGACCACGGGTCCGCCGGCAGTTCGACGACCTCCGGAACGGCCTTCGCCGCGCCGTAGATCGACTGGAAGACGACGAGGCGCGCCCCTTCGACGCCGACGACGATGTCGGCGACGCCGTCGGGGCGGTTGATCTCGCCCACCGCGAGCGCCGTCGCCGTTCCCGGCAGCGCGATCCGCGCCACGCCCTCGAACCCGCCCTTTCCGTCGGCGCGCAGCACGTCCAGCGCCGAGCCAGCCGCGACGACGACCTCGACGCGGCCGTCGCCGTCCACGTCGCCCGCCGCGACCAGCCCGCCCGCGGCGAGCGACGCCGCGGCCGTCGTCGTCCCTTCTGCCTTCGCCGCGGCGAGGCGTCCGCCGGCGTCGGCGCCGATCAACTCCGCGCGGCCGTCGCCGTCGAGGTCCGCCGCCGCCAGGAACTGCGCCCCGGCGAGCGCGGCCGGCGCGGGCCGCGCCGAGGCCGTCGTCCGCCCCGTCTCCGCCCAACCGAACGTCGCCCACGCCGCGAGCGCGAGCGCGACACTGCATCGCCCCAAGGATCGCGTCATTTCGAACTCCTCCCCTGTTCGTGCCGTCGAGGCGCGCCGCGCCCCGCGTCCCCTCTCCCGCCGCTCGTTCTTCGAAGCGGCGCCGCCGCGGACGCCCGCGCGCCCCGCGGCGGCCCGTTCCGCGCTACTGGCAGAGTCCGCGCGGCGCCAGCGTGCGTCCCGCGCCCGCCGGCCCCTCGCCGGCGTCGTTGACGCCGCTGAGCAGGAACCACTGCACGGCGCCGCCCGCGGGCGCGTCGGTCAGCGTCGCGCCCGTCGTCGTCGCGGCGCCGCTCCAGCGCAGGCAGGAGTTCGGCTGGCCGTCCGCGAGGTGCGCGAGGTCGGCGAAGGCGCCGCGGTAGAGGCGGTAGCCGCTCGTCGCCGCCGGATCGGCGCCCCACTGCAGCGTGTCCTTGCTCCCCGCCGTCCAGTTCAGCTCCGCGTCGATCGCCGTCGCCGTCTCGCCGGGCGCGGTCAGCGTCCCCGGAGCGCAGGCATGGACCGCGCACGTGAAGTTGGGCGCGGTCAGGACGAAGTCGTCCACGATCGGCGCGCTGCTCGTGCTCGCCGGCGTGACGTCGTGGACGCCGAGGTAGTAGGTCCCGTCGGCCGGGACGGTGAAGGTCAGGCTCTGCGCGACGCAGCCCGCGTTGGTGAAGCCTTCCGTGCTCCACAGGTCGCCGAGCGTCATGTGCGCGGCGTCCTGCGCGTTGCCGAGCTTGATCGCGAGGTTCACGCCCATGTACCAGATGCCCGAGTTGTACGACTTCACGTTGAAGCCGAGCGTGTAGGTCGTCCCCGCCTTGAGGGCCAGCCCCTTGGAGAAGAGCCAGGCGTCGGACGCCGTCGAGCCGGTGTAGTGGAACATCCCCGACTTGCCGTTGCCGGTGCAGTCGTAGGACGAGCTGTAGGTGATGATCTTCCAGTCCTGCTGGCTGCCGGAATGCGCGAACTTCCAGCCGGTCGGCAGCCAGGACGACGAGGCGCCGCTCGGGAAGTCGAAGTGCTCGTCGAGCAGCTTCGTCGGCGCGCCGGCGACGTTCGCGCCGACCTGCACGGCGAAGGCGTCGTCCCACGAGCCGGCGTCGCTGGTCATGTGCATCGTGAACGGGATCTGCGTGCCGCAGGTCGCCGCGGCCGGGATCGCCACGGTGAACTGCGGGTCGATCGAGGTCGCCGTCGCCCCCGCCGTCAGGTCGGGGAAGCGGGTCGCGCCGTTGGTGACGACGACGCCCGGCGCCGTCGTGGAGAGCGTCGCCGCGAGGCGGGAGGCGACGATCGGCCCGTTGTTGGTCAGCGTCACCGGCAGCCGCAGGTGCTCGCCGGGGTCGGCGACGCCGTCCGCGGCGGCGCCCGCGCCGTGGCAGGCGTCGACGATTCCCAGGCCGGTCCGGGTCGGGAGCGCGACGCAGGCGCCGGCGCGGGAGACCTCGATGTCGTCGAGGTACCAGCCTTCGAGCTGCCAGTCGTAGTCGGACGTGAAGTGGAAGCGCAGCTTCACCGGTCCGCTGTACGCGGCGAGGTCGAGGTCGGTGAACGCCCAGCCGTTGCTCGACCCGCCGTACGGCTCGACGAGGTCGGTCCACGTGTTGCCGCCGTCGGCGCTGATCTGCACGGCGCACTTGTCGTAGATCTCGCCCGACTCCGGGTTCATCTCCGTGTTTCCCCATTCCCAGTAGCGCAGGTGGTAGCCGTGCCCCGCCGCCCCGAGGTCGATCGTCGCCGACTCCAGCGAGGACGAAGTGCTCGCGGCGTAGGAGCCGTCGCAGTCCACCGCGCCGACCTTCCAGGCGTGCGTCGCCGAGTGGCTGCGGCAGGTCGAGACGTGGAACGCCGATCCCGTGCCGTTCTTGGGGGTCCAGAGGCCTTGCCCGTTCTCGACCGTGTCCTTGAACGAGAAGATCCGCCCGCCGGTCTGCGTCGGCCGATGCAGGCCCGACTGGTCGTCGGTCGTCGCGTTGCGCGCCTTGTCCTCGGCGACGACGTCGAAGTAGTAGGTCGTGCAGGCCGACAGCTTCCGCACCGTCGCGCTGTGCGCGGTGGTGTAGACCGGCGCCCCGTCGACGACGGTCGTCGGAGGGGCGGCGGCGCCCCAGACGAGGCGGGTCGTCGTCGGCTCGTCGGTGGTCCAGCTCACCGTGACGTCGACGTCGGTCGCGGTCACGACGACGTCGGAGATCGCGGGCGCCCGGCAGTCCACCGGCGTCGTCGCGTCCACCGTCCGCGCGGCGGGGGCGGCGTCGGCGTAGCGGACCGTGATCGTCGCGCCGTCGGCCACCGCGACTTTGCCGTCCTGCGAGCGCGCGGCCGCGATCGTCGCCAGCTGCGCGACGAACACGCCGGTCTGCGGCCCCGTCTCCGTCA
>JAJFTU010000377.1 GCA_021372775.1 bacterium
CCCGCGGCGCGACGCGCAGGGCGCTCCGCCCCGCGGATTTCCGCGAGGGCCGCGTCCGGAGGAGGCGGCGGCGCTCCGGATCTGCCACCATTCCGCGCGTCGGCGCGTCCGTCCGCCGTCGCGGCGGGCGCCGCGCCAACACGATCGGCTTCACTTTGGGCAGAATAGAGGGTGGGCGCCGGGTGCGTCCGTTCGGAGGGGGCATGAGCCGCACGTTCGTGATCTTGATCGTGGTCCTGCTGTTGATCGGCGGTCTGCTGCTGTTGGTCGGCGGCTGGTTCGTCGCCACGCGAAACTCCTTCGTCCGCATGGACGAAGGCGTCAACGCCTCGTGGAGCCAAGTCCAGAACCAGTACCAGCGGCGGATGGACCTGATCCCCAACCTCGTCAACACGGTCAAGGGGGTCGCCAACTTCGAGAAGGAAACGTACACGGCGGTCGCCGAGGCCCGCGCCAAGGCCGGCCAGACGGTCATCTCGGCGCAGGACGCGCGCAATCCGGCGAAGTTCGCCCAGTTCGAGCAGGCGCAGGGGCAGCTCTCCTCCGCCCTCTCGCGGCTGCTCGTCGCGGTGGAGAAGTATCCCGAGCTCAAGGCGAACCAGAACTTCACCCAGCTGCAGGACGAGCTGGCCGGCACCGAGAACCGGATCGCCGTCGAGCGGAAGCGGTTCAACGAGGTCGTGCAGGGCTACAACACGAAGATCCGCCTCTTCCCGGCGAGCCTCGTGGCCGGCATGACCGGCTTCTCCGCGCGGCCGTACTTCCAGGCCCAGGCCGGCGCCGACCAGGCGCCCAAGGTGCAGTTCTGAGCGGGATCGCGCGCGCCGCGCGGCGGTTCGCCGCCGCCGCGCTGGCGGTCCTCGCCTTCGTCGGCGGGGCGCGCGCCTTCGACGTCCCCCCCGCGCCGCCGCGCTTCGTCCACGACGGCGCCGACCTGCTCGGCGAAGAGGGGCGGGCGCGGCTCGAGGACCGGCTCGCGGCGCTCAACCAGCGCGGTCTCCAGATCGGCGTCGCGATCTTCCCCTCGCTCGACGGCGAGCCGCTCGAGGACGCGACGCTGAAGGTCGCCGAGGCGTGGAAGCCGGGGTTCAAGGGCCAGGACAATGGCGCCCTGATCGCCGTCTTCCTCAAGGAGCGCAAGGTCCGGATCGAGGTCGGCTACGGCCTCGAGGGACAGGTGCCGGACGGCGTCGCCGGCCGGATCATCCGCGAAGTCATCGCCCCCGCCTTCCGCTCCGGCGACTACGCCGGAGGCCTCGCCGACGCGGCGTCCACGGTCGGCGCCCGCGTCTTCCGCGACAACTCGGCCCCGCCGCCGCGCCGCTCGACCCGCGCGGCGCGCGTCGGCGGCAAGCTGACGGTGATGGGGCTGGTCCTGCTCTTCGTCTTCGTCCGCTTCATCGCCCGCGCGGCCTTCCTCGGCCGGCGCGTCGGCGGCGGCATCCCCTGGTGGGCGCTGCTCTTCCTCGGCGGCCGCGGCGGCGGCTGGGGCGGCGGCAGTTGGGGCGGCGGAGGCGGCTTCGGCGGCGGCGGAGGCGGCGGATTCGGCGGCGGCGGCGCCTCGGGAGGATGGTGATGGCGGACAAGGCGGTCCGCGCCGTCCACATGGGCGACGCGCTGATGGTGGCGGGAATCGTCGTCGCGCTCGCGTCGACGCTTGGTTGGGCCGGAA
Organism: bacterium; assembly: GCA_021372775.1. Taxonomy (NCBI): domain Bacteria; species bacterium. The sequence goes on from JAJFTU010000377.1 coordinate 1,673, forward strand.
CGCTCTGGCGCGCCGACACGTGGGACTCCCCGCTGCTGTGGCTCGACGCCGCGGCGCTGGTTCTCGCGGTCGCGCTCTTCGCGGCCGGCTTCGTCGTCCGGCGCCGCGCCCTGCGGCGCGGCCGTCTCACCCCGGCCTCGTTCCTCGGGCCCGAAGAGGAACGCGCCGTCGTCGAGGCGATCAAGCGGTTCGAGCGGTGCACCTCCGGCGAGATCCGCGTCCACCTCCACGGCGGCCGCGTTTCCGACGTGCTCGCCGCGGCGCGCGCCGCGTTCGGCCGGCTCGGCATGACGGCGACGCGCGAGCGGAACGGCGTGCTCTTCTTCGTCGCCACCGCCCAGCGGCGCTTCGCCGTCCTCGGCGACGCGGGAATCGACGCCAAGGTTCCCGACGGCTTCTGGACGGAGATCGTGCGGGGCGTCGAGACGGCGTTCGCCCGCGGCGACTTCGCCGGCGGCCTCGCGCAGGGCGTGGAGGCGGCGGGCGAGGCGCTGGCCTCGTTCTTCCCGCGGCGCGACGACGACGTCAACGAGCTCCCCGACGAGATCTCCCGGGGCTGACGTGGGCGAGCCGCTCCTCCCGCCGGCGCCCGAGCCCGCGGCGCCCCGCCCCGCCGCGCCGCGCCCGCCGTGGGGGGCGCTCGACGTCGCGCTCGGGCTTTTCGGCGGCATCGCGGCGATGGTCGGCGCGGGGCTGCTCGTCGCCGCCGTCGCCTCCGCCGTCGGGCTGCCGACGAGCGGCGTCGTCTGCCGCTACCTGCTCGTCTTCGTCGGCGACGCGGTGCTGCTCGGCGCGCCGCTCGGCGTCGCCTTGGCTCTCGGCGCCGCGACCGCCCGCAACTTCGGCTTCGCGCGGCCGCGTCCGCGCGGCCTGCTGCTCGCGGTCGTCGTCGGCTTGGGACTCGACGCGCTGACGCTGCTCTACGGCGCGGCGCTCGAACTGGCCGTCCCGGCCGTCGCGCAGCGCGCGACCGCCGAAGAGACGCGGCAGATGGCGGCGCTCGACGGGCCGTGGCCGCTGCTCTTCGTCGCCGCGGTCGCGCTCGCGCCGCTCGCCGAAGAGGTCTTCTTCCGGGCCTTCGTCTTCGCGGGCCTCGCCGGACGGCTCCGTCCCGCCCTCGCCGCGGCGATCTCCGCGGCCCTCTTCGCCGCCTCGCACGGCATGCCGGCCTCGGCGCCGCCGCTCTTCGCCGTCGGCTACGCCTGCGCCGCGCTCTACCGGCGCGAGCGGAACATCTGGGCGCCGATCGCCTGCCACGCGGCGTTCAACGCCGCCGCGCTGGTCCTGCGGGCGGTCAGCTGACCGACGCCATCTCGCCCTGCAGCACGCGGGAGTTGATGATCCCGCGGGCGACCTGGTCGAGCGGCAGCACCTCCTCCGCCGCGCCGCGGTCGATCGCCTCCTTCGGCATGCCGTAGACGACGCAGGTCCGTTCGTCCTCGGCGATCGTGTGGGCGCCCGCCTTGCGCATCCGCAGCAGCCCGTCCGCGCCGTCGGCCCCCATGCCGGTGAGCAGCGCCCCGACGGCGTTGGCCCCCGCGCGCTCGGCGACCGACTCGAACAGCACGTCCACCGCCGGCCGCTGGAAGTGGCGCGGCGGGGCCTCGTTGGTCATCACGTAGTAGCGCGCGCCGCTGCGGCACAGCTCCATGTGGCGCCCGCCGGGGGCGATCAGCGCGACGCCGGGGACGACGGGGTCGTTGTCCTTCGCCTCGCGGACCTCGATTCGGCAGACCGAGTCGAGGCGCCGGGCGAGCGACTCGGTGAACCGCTCCGGCATGTGCTGCACGATCAGCACGCCGGGGCAGTCGGGCGGCAGCTCGCGCAGCACGACCTCGATCGCCCGCGTCCCGCCGGTCGAGGCGCCGATGGCGACGATCTTGTCGGTCGTGCGGAGCGTCGGCGCGGGCGACTTCTTGGCCGCCGCTCCGGCCGCCGGCGCCGGCGCCAGCGCCACGCGCCGCTCGACGTGCGCCGCCGAGGCCGCGCGCACGGCGTGCGCCAGCCGGTCGGCGACGTCCGGCACCGAGAGGGCCGAGCCGGGCTTGGCGATCACGTCGACCGCGCCGAGGGCCATCGCGCGGATCGCCAGCTCGCCGTGCTCCGGCGTGAGCGAGCTGACGACGATCACCGGCTTGGGGTGGTAGCGCATCAGCCGCTCGAGGAACGAGAGGCCGTCCATGCGCGGCATCTCGACGTCGAGGGTCACGACGTCGGGATTGAGGGCGACGATCTTGTCGCGGGCGGCGTAGGGGTCCACGGCCGAACCGACGACCTCGATGTCGGGAAAGCGCGACAGCTCCTGGGTGAGGATCTTCCTCACGAGGGCGGAATCGTCCACGACCAGCACGCGAATCATCGTCAGCCTCCCGCCCCGTCCGCGGCCCTATTCCAAACGCAGCGACAGCGCCGCGCGTCCGTCCTCGACGCCGAAGTGGACGACGATCGCCCCCTCGGCGCTTTCCTCCTCGAACGTCGCCGGCCGCGGCGAGGAGATCGAGTAGGTGCCGTCGTCGTCCTCGAGGCTCGGCAGGAACGCGCCGCAGATGATGTTCAGCATCTCCCCCAAGGCGTCGCGCTGCTGGTCGAGCGGCAGCGGCACGTCGTCGCCGAGCATGTTCGCGGCCAGCTCGGCGAGGATGCCGCGCGACACCGCGAAGACCATCCGCCCGCGCCGCGGGCCGCGGATGTCCACGGCGACCGCGACGTCCAGCGGCATCGCGCGCTGCTCGTCGGAGAGGTTCCGCGTCGGCACCATGAACGCCGACATTTCGAGCGCCTGGGCGGCGGCGTCAGAAAGAGAGTTCGCCAGTCGGTCCGTCGTCATGGATCTCGGCTCCCGTCAGTTTGACGATCGTTTCCTTGAGCGTGGCGGGATTGAACGGCTTGTGGACGATCGGCACGCCCTTGGCGGCGAGCCGCT
>JAJFTU010000378.1 GCA_021372775.1 bacterium
CACGTCCACTACTGGGCGCCGTACTCCTTCGCCGACCGGGCGGGGCTCGCCGCGCTGCTGCGCAACGGCGAGGACGCCGCGCCGGTCGCGGACGCGACCCGCTTCTCCTTCTCCCGCCACCGCAGCTATCCGGTCCACGGCTGGAGCGACGGCGCGCCGCGCGCCGAGATGACGTTGTGGCTGGGGAACGACGACCGCGGCGTCGCGCGCGGCGAGGTCGAGATCGTCGGCGCCGGCGCGCCGTGCCGCGCGCGGGTGGAAGGGCGCGGCGCGGGCGCGGCCTACTTCGTCGGGGCCTGCGCCGGCGACGCCCGCGCGGTCGAGATCGTCTACCAGGCCTGGCAGTCGTTCACCGACTTCCAGCTGAGCCGCCTCGACCGGCTGCGGCTCGGGGGATACGCCCCGGACTTCGACGCGCTCGCGGCCCACTGCGCGCAGGTCCGGCCGCCGGCCGCGGCGCCGTACTGCGGCCGCGAGGCGCTGGAGCGGCTCGTCGCCTACGGCGGCTCGTGGCAGAAGCGCGAGCCGCACGTCGCGAGTTGGACGGTCGCGGCGCGCGGCGGCGCGCTGCTCGCGGTGTCGTGGGCGGAGGGGGACGTCCTCTACGCGCTCGACCGCCTTCCGGCGCCTGGGCGCGGGCTATCGGCCGCGGCAGTCGTTTTCGTCCTCCGCGGCGAGACGGGCGGCGACCGGATCGCCGGCCGCCGCGGCGAGACGCTGCGGTTCGACTTCGACGGCGCGGTCTTCACCCTCCGCGGCGCGGCCGGGGAGCGGCGGGTCGTTCCGGACCAGCTTGTCGTCTCCGGGCTCTGGCGGAGGGCGATCGCCCGCGCCGACCGGCCGTAAATCGGGCGCGACCGGCGCCCCGCGCCCGGCGCGCTGTGCGACACTTCCCGGGACGGCCGGAGGGGGTCCGGCCCCGGGAGAGATCGATGAAAGACTTCGTGAAGATGTTCTTCGCCGCGCTGCTCGCGCTGGCGGTCGTGGTCGGAGGCGTCGTCGCCGCGATGTTCTTCTTCGTGGCCGTCGTCGTCGGCGGCAAGGAGACGCCGAAGGTCGCGCCGGGCTCCTACCTCGTCCTCGACCTCTCGGCGCCGATCATCGACAAGCCGTCCGACAGGAGTCCGCGCGACGTCCTGCAGGACGCGGCGTTCGGCGGCCCCGGGCACGGGATCAACCTCTGGACGGTCACCGAGGCGATCCGCCGCGCCGGCGACGACAAGCGGGTCAAGGGGATCTACCTCACCGGCACGATCGTCCGCTCCGGCTGGAGCTCGGGCTGGGGCGCGCTGAAGGAGATCCGCGACAACCTCGCCGCGTTCCGCGCCAAGGGGAAGCGGATCGTCGTCTACTCCCAGGCCTACACCGAGGAGTCGTACTACCTCGCCTCGGTCGCCGACGAAGTCGTCGTCAACCCGTTCGGCGGGCTGGAGTTCAACGGCTTCGCCTCGCAGCCGCTCTTCTACGCCAAGGCGTTCGAGAAGTTCGGCGTCGGCGTGCAGGTCACGCGGGTCGGCAAGTACAAGTCGGCCGTCGAGCCGTTCATCCTCGACAAGATGAGCGACGCCAACCGGGAGCAGATCCAGAAGCTGCTCGGCGACATGTGGGACGAGTACCTGAAGGCCGTTTCCGCGGCGCGCCGCGTGCCGGTCGATCAGCTGCAGCGGATCGCCGACACGAAGGGGATGCTCCGCGGCGTCGAGATGGTGGACGCGAAGCTGGCCGACAAGACGGCCTACTTCGACGACGTGCTCGACGAACTGCGCAAGGACACCGGCGTGACCGACGCGGCGAAGCCGTTCCGGCAGATCACGCTCGGCGAGTACCTCAAGACGCTCGGCGAGAGGCGCCGCGGCAAGGGGCAGGTCGCCGTGCTCTACGCCGAAGGGGACATCGTGGACGGCGGCTCGCGCACCAACGTCGGCGGCGACTACTTCGCCCGCCTGCTGCGCCGCGCCCGCCAGGACAAGGACGTGAAGGCGGTCGTGCTCCGCGTCAACAGCCCCGGCGGCAGCGCCTCGGCCTCCGAAGTCATCCAGCGCGAGGTGCGGCTCCTCAAGCGCGAGAAGCCGGTGATCGTGTCGATGGGCACGGTCGCGGCCTCGGGCGGCTACTGGATCTCGACCTACGGCGACAAGATCTTCGCCGAGCCGACGACGCTCACCGGCTCGATCGGCGTCTTCGGGATGCTGCCGAACTTCGAGAAGCTGATGAACAACGTCGGCGTGGGCAGCGACGTGGTGAAGACCGGCAAGTACGCCGACCTCGGCACGGTCTACCGCGCGAAGACGCCGGAGGAGCTGGCGCTGATCCAGGGCGAAGTCGACTGGATCTACAGCGAGTTCATCTCCAAGGTCGTCGAAGGGCGCAAGCTCCCGCGGGCCAAGGTGGAGGAGATCGCGCAGGGGCGCGTCTGGTCCGGCGTCGAGGCCAAGGCTCTCGGCCTCGTGGACGAGATGGGCGGCCTCGAGGACGCGATCCGCTGCGCGGCGCAGTCGGCCAAGCTCGGCGACAACTACTCGCTGGCGATCTACCAAGTGAAGAAGAACCCGATGGAGCAGATCATCACCGCCCTCGGCGAGGACGGCGAGGACCAGACCGCCGACGACGTCTCGATCGCCGCTCCGGCGCGCGAGCTGCTCGATCAGGCGCGGCGCTTCTCGGCGCTCAACGATCCGCGCGGCGTCTACGCGCGGATGCCCTACGACCTGAACATCCACTGACCTCTTCGGCCGCGAGGCCGCCTTTCGGCCCCCGCTCCGGCTCGTCCGGGCGGGGGCCTTTCGTTTCCCGGCGCTGTCGGGCCGGTCCCGTCGTCGTACATGGAGGACGTTCCCGGCGCGGTCCCCGCCGCGCCGGCCCGTCGTCCGCGGAGACCCCCATGACCGACCGGCCGTTCGACCCTCCCTTGTCGCGCTGGTGGCGCCGATCGGTCGTCCTCGTGATGGCCGTCGGCTTCTCGCTCCTCGCGCTCGTCGCCTTCGAAACCTACCGCGGCGCGCCGCCGATCCCCGGCAAGGTCGTGGACCGCGCCGGCGAGACGCTCTTCGCGCGCGCGGACATCGAGGGCGGACAGGAGGTCTTCTTCAAGCACGGCCTGATGGAGCACGGCACGCTGTGGGGGCACGGCGCGTACCTCGGCCCCGACTACACCGCCGAGTATCTCCACCGGCTCGCCGAGATCGGCCGGGACGCGCTCGCGCAGGCCCGCTTCGGCAAGCCGTTCGGGGCGCTGGACGAAGGGTCGGCGCTCGCGGTCGGGGAGACGTTGAAGCGGGAGCTCCGGCAAAACCGCTACGACGCGGGCGCGGACGTCCTCGTCTTCACGGACGTCGAGGCGGCCTCGTTCCGGACGCAGGCCGCGGAGTGGGCGAACTACTTCGCCGGCCCGACCGCGGCGCCCGGGCTTCCGGCGAAGGTCGTCCGCGACGGCGGGGAACTGCGGCGGCTCTCCGCCTACTTCGCCTGGGCGACGTGGGCGACGGTCGCCCCGCGTCCCGGGCGGGACTACTCGTACACCAACAACTGGCCCTACGAGCCGCTCGTCGGGAACGTCCCGACCGCCTCGGCCTACTTCTGGAGCGCGCTCAGCCTCGTCGCGCTGCTGGGCGGCCTCGGCGCGATCCTCTTCGCGTTCGGCAAGTTCGACTATCTCGGCTGGCGCGGCGACGCGGGGGCCGCGCCGGTCCACGTCGGGCCGATCCACGGGTGGAAGCCGACGCCCAGCCAGAAGGCGCTCGGCCTCTACTTCGCCGTCGTCGCGGCGCTCTTTCTCGCGCAGGCCGCGTTGGGGGGCGCGCTCGCCCACTACCGCGTCGAGCCCGGCGGGTTCTACGGCTTCGACCTCGCCGCCGTGCTGCCGTACAACCTCGCGCGGACCTGGCATCTCCAACTGGCGATCTTCTGGATCGCGACGTCGTGGGTCGCCGGCGGCCTGTTCCTCGCCGCCCTCGTCGGCGGCGGCGATCCGAAGGGACAGCGCACCGGCGTGCTGGCGCTGCTCGGCGCGCTGGTCGTCGTCGTCGTCGGCAGCCTCTTCGGCGAAATGGCGGGGCTGGCGGACAAGCTGAAGGACCTCTGGTTCTGGCTCGGGCATCAGGGGAGCGAGTACCTCGACTTGGGGCGGTTCTGGCAGCTTCTGCTGGCGGCGGGGCTGGCCTTCTGGCTGCTCCTGATGTTCCGCGCGCTGCGCCCGGCGATGAAGGACAAGGCGCGCGGCGAACTGCCCGCGCTCTTCTTCTGCGCGGCGCTGGCGATTCCGCTCTTCTACGTCCCCGCGCTCTTCTACGGCCCGCGGACGAACTTCGCGGTGATCGACAACTGGCGCTTCTGGATCATCCACCTCTGGGTGGAGGGATTCTTCGAACTCTTCGCCACCGTCCTCGTCGCCGTGATCTTCCACCAACTGGGGCTGGTGACGGCGAGGTCGGCCGCGCGCCTCGTCTACCTCGACGCGATCCTCTACCTGGCGGGCGGGATCGTGGGGACGGGGCACCACTGGTACTTCACCGGGCAGGGAACGCTGAACATGGGGCTCGCCTCGTGCTTCTCGGCGCTGGAGGTCGTCCCGCTCACGCTGCTGACGCTCGACGCCTGGGACTTCATCCGCCTCAAGGACCAGGCCTGCGCCGACTGCGGGCGGCCGCTCGCGGCGCGGCACCGCTGGACGATCAAGTTCCTGATCGCCGTCGGCGTCTGGAACTTCGTCGGCGCGGGGGTCTTCGGCTTCCTGATCAACCTGCCGATCATCTCCTACTTCGAGGTCGGCACGACGTTGACCGCGAACCACGGCCACGCGGCGATGTTCGGCGTCTTCGGGATGCTCGCCCTGGCGGTGATGGTCTTCTGCCTGCGGGCGCTGCGGAGCGACGCGGCCTGGGAGCGCGCCGAAGGGCTGATCCGCGTCGGCTTCGTCGGGCTCAACGCGGGGCTCGGGCTGATGCTGCTGCTCGATCTCTTTCCCGGGGGCGCGCTGCAGCTCTGGGACGCGCTGTCGAACGGCTACTGGCACGCGCGGCGCCTCGAGTTCCTGATGGGAGGGACGTACCACGCGCTGGAGTGGGCGCGGATCGCCGCCGACCTGACGTTCCTCTTCGTCGGCGTCGCGCCGCTGGCGCTGGCGGCGGCGAAGCTGGTCTTCGGCAAGGACCGCGAGGCGGCGGCGTGACGGCGCGCCCTCAGAGCGCGCCGTCCACGCGGATCTCGACGCGCGCGCCGGCGCCGGGGCGCAGCGTCGCCTCGGCCCACGCCGGCGTCGTCGCCAGCGAGGCCCCGTTCGCGCCCATCGCGACGACGCGGTAGCGGCCGGGGCGCAGCCCTTCGATGCGGAAGACGGCCCGCGGGCCGTCCATGCGCGGCTTCTCGCGCGCGGCGACGGCGAGGACGTTGTCCGGTCCGGCGACGACGATCTCCGCCGCCAATTCGGCCCTCCCGGCGATCGTGCCGACGATCGCGCCCTCGGGGATCGGCGCTTCGGCCTGCGGCGGCCGGGGCGGGGAAGGCGGGGCCGGGGGCGTCGCCGCCTCGGCCGCGGGCGGCTCTTCGCGCGGCGCGGGCGGCTCTTCGCGCGGCGCGGGCGGCGGGGCCGGCGCCGGCGTCG
>JAJFTU010000379.1 GCA_021372775.1 bacterium
ACAAGACGCTCGAGGCGTTCCTCGCGGCGGGCCTCTGCCGCCGCGTCAACGCGGAGGGCTCGCTGCGCGTGGACGGCGTCCCCCGCCCGCACGACCACGCCGTCTGCCGCGGCTGCGGCCGGGTCTACGACGTGGACCGCGACGCCTGCCCCGTCCCGCGCCCCCCCGCGCGGCTCCCCGGCGGCCTCGTCGTCGCCGAGGTCCGCGTCGAGTACGACGTCGTCTGCCCGCGCTGCCGCGCCGCCGCGCGGCGGAGCGGACGCGAGGCCGCAATGCAACGGCGCGCCGCGCGCTGAGCCGCCGCGGCGCCGGAACGAAGACAAAGCCAGAAGGAGCCACGAGATGACGCAGCTCAACGGAACCAAGACCCACGCCAACCTCAAGGAAGCGTTCGCCGGCGAGTCGCAGGCCAACCGCCGCTACCTCTACTTCGCCAAGGCCGCGGACATCGAGGGGTACCCGGAGGTCGCCGGGCTCTTCCGCGACACGGCCGAGGGGGAGACCGGCCACGCCCACGGCCACCTCGACTACCTCAAGAAGGTCGGCGACCCCGCGACGGCGCTGCCGATCGACGACGTCGCCGCGATGCTCAAGTCGGCCGTGGCCGGCGAGACGCACGAGTACACCGACATGTACCCGGGCATGGCCCGCACGGCGCGCGAGGAAGGGTTCCCCGAGATCGCCGACTGGTTCGAGACGCTGGCCAAGGCCGAGCGTTCGCACGCCGGGAAGTTCCAGCGCGCGCTCGACACGTTCTGATCGGCCGCGGCGCGCCGGGCGCTCCCGCCCCGTCCCGGCGCGCCGCCGTCCGCGGAGAAGCCACGCGATGAGCGACGACGGCAAGCTGCACGACATCCGCTTCGCGCCGACCGACGGCCTGACCTACAACCCGAACGAGCCGAAGTACTGGGACAAGGCGGCGCTGCAGAAGGAGCTCGACCGCGCCTTCGAGCTCTGCGCCGGCTGCCGGCTCTGCTTCAAGTCCTGCCTGTCGTTCACGACGCTCTTCGACGCCGTGGACCAGCGCGGCGGCGTCCGCGCGCTGACCGACGACACGACGCGGGCCGTCGTGGAGCAGTGCTTCCAGTGCAAGCTCTGCTACACGCAGTGCCCCTACACCGAGGCCGAGGGGCACGAGTTCAAGCTCGACTTCCCGCGGCTGATGACCCGCGCCAAGGCGGTCCGCCGCCGCGCGGAAGGGATCCCGCTGCGCGACCGGCTGATGGCGAATCCGGACCTGCTCGGCCGCGTCGGCTGCGCCACGGCGCCGCTCGCCAACTGGGCCAACAGGTTCCGGCCGAACCGCGCGGCGATGGAGGTCTTCGGCGGCATCCACCGCGACAAGCTGCTGCCGCGCTACGAGTCGGAGACGTTCGACGCCTGGTTCCGCCGCGAGACCGGCGGCGCCGACGTCACGCCCGACGGGCGGATCAAGGCGCTGCTGTTCGAGACCTGCTTCGTGGACTACAACCGCCCCTCGCTCGGCCAGGCCGCCGTGCGCGTGCTGCGGCACAACGACTGCCAAGTCGCCTGCCCCAAGCTGGAGTGCTGCGGCATGCCGGCGCTCGACGCCGGCGACGTCCGCCTCGCCCGCCGCAAGGCGGAGCGCAACGTCCGCGCGCTCCTGCCGTGGGTCGAGCGCGGCTTCGCCGTCGCGGTGATCAACCCCACCTGCTCGCTGATGATCCGCGACGAGTACCCGCGCCTGCTCGACGACCCGGCGGATCCGGCGCTGGCCGAGGCGGCGCGCCGCGTGGCCGCGGCGACGAAGGACATCTCCGAGTTCCTCTTCGGCCTCAAGCAGGCGGGGGAGTTCAAGGAGGACTTCCGCTCGACGCCGAACGGGCCGATCGCCTACCACGCCCCCTGCCACCTGCGGATGCAGGCGGTCGGCTTCCGCGGGCGCGACCTGATGCGCCGGATCCCCGGCGCGCAGCCGCGGCTGGTGCAGGAGTGCTGCGGCCACGACGGCACGTGGGCGATGAAGAAGGAGTACTTCGCGCTGGCGATGAAGAACGGCCGCAAGGCGTTCGAGGGAATGGACGAGGCCGGCGCCGAGATCTGGACGACCGACTGCCCGCTCGCCGCGCTGCAGTTCGAGCAGGCGCGCGGGGTGCGGCCGCTGCATCCGGTCGAGGTGCTCGACCGCGCCTACCGCGCGGACGGCTTCCCCACGCCGGTCGCGGCGCAGGACAAGTGACGCGGCCGCGGGCCGCCGGGAGAACGGAACAGTGAAGCCGATCGAAAGGGACGAGATCCTCGACGCCGAGCGGTACGAGGCGGCGCGGGACGAGATCCGCCGCAGGATCATGGTCCTCAAGGACCGCCGGCGCGCCGCGCTCGGCGACTACTGCACGGCGCAGTTCGAGAACCGCGAGACGCTGCGCTACCAGATCCACGAGATGCTGCGGGCCGAGAAGGGGTTCGGGAAGCCGGACGCCGTGCAGGACGAGCTCGCGGCCTACAACCCGCTGGTCCCGGCGACGGGCGAGCTCTCGGCGACGGTGATGTTCGAGTACGAGACGCCGGAGCTGCGCGCGGAGTGGCTGACGAAGCTGGTCGGGATCGAGAACCATCTTTGGCTGGTCATCGGCACGGAGACGCCGATTCCGGCGCGGTTCGACCGGATGCAGATCGCCGACGGCAAGATCTCGTCGGTGCAGTTCGTGAAGTGGCGGGTGGACGAGCGGCGGCGGGAGTTGCTGAAGGATCCGGGGACGGTGGTGAAGCTGCTGCTCGATCATCCGGCGTACCAGGCTGTGTCGGTGCTCTCGGAGCAGACGCGGCGAGAGATCATGAACGACGCCGACTGACCGGCGGCCGC
>JAJFTU010000380.1 GCA_021372775.1 bacterium
TCAGTGCTGCGCTTCGGCGTGCGCCTCGGCGCCGTGCTCGTGCCCGTGCTCGTCGCCGTGGCCGTGATGTTCGAGCGGCTCCGGCGGCAGCGGGTCGTACTTCTTGTCGGCGGCCTTGATCAAGGCGAACACGACGACGCCGACGAGCCAGACGGCGATGAAACCCAGGACCAAGTTGAGGATGAAGCTGGTGTCCACGGTCGATTCCTCGCGCGCCTCGGCGGCGCGCCCCCGACGGCGGGGGAAGGCGATCGTAGCACGCCGGGGCGGCCGATCAATATTCCAGCGCGGCGTGCGGACGGCGCGTCTCGCGGCCGACGATCGCCGTCGCCCAGGGGGCGACGATCTGGAAGCCGACCCGCTGGTAGACGCGGATCGCCGCCTCGTTGCGGCGGTGGACGTAGAGGCAGGGGAGCCGCCGCTTCGCCGCGGCGAGCCCGCAGAGCCAGGCCATGGCGACCGTGGCCAGCCGCCGCCCGCGGACCGCGGGGACGGTGTAGACCCCTTCGATCAGCCACGAGGCGTCGCTCTCCTGCGCGATCTCGCACTTGAAGACCCGCTCGCCGTCGAGCTCGCCGACGAAGACCCGCCGCCGCCGGGCCAGCCCCTCGAAGTAATGCGCGTAGCCGTCCGGATTGCGGGCGACCTGGTCCACGCCGAGGTCCTCGAGGCACATCGCCGCGTGGGCGCGGAGCAGCCAGGGGAGATCGCGCCTCGTTCCGGCGCGCAGTTGGAACCCCGGTGGCGACTCGGGCGGTTCGAGCGGCGCGGGGCAGGACATCATTTCCTGCCGGCGGAGCTCGACGAGATCGAGGCCGCGCAGGCGCAGCGCGTCGAGGACGTCGCGGACCTCCCCCTCCGGGCCGAAGCAGACCTCCGTCGGGGCGAAGGCGGCGCGGGCGATCAGGTCGGCGACGGCGGGGCCGAGGCGCGGATCCCCGCGGCGCGGCCGCTCGACCGCCCACGTGAAGCCGCGGTACTGCTGGACGAGGCCGATCGTCCGGCCTCCCTCGAGGATGGCCCAGTGGCGGGCGATCCCTTCGCCGGCGCCGGCCGGCGGGATCGTCGAGGCCACGTGGACGCAGACGGCGGGATCTTGCTGAACGATGACCCGCGCGCGGCGGAAGTGCCGCGGCTCGGCGGGGGCGACGACGAACCTCAGCGCTTCAGCGGCGTCGTCCCCCGTCCCCCCGGTTCCGCGCGGCGCGAGAGCCACGTCAGCACTTCCGCACGACGCCGCGGACGACTCCCTTGATCTCCATCCCGTCCGCGGGAACCATCAGCGGCTCGTAGTCGCGGTTCGCCGGCTGCAGCCGGACCATGTTCCCTTCGAGGTAGAACTTCTTGAGCGTGACGTCCTCGCCGTGGACCATCGCCACGACGAGCTGGCCGTTTTCGGCGGAGCGACGCTCCTCGACGACGACGTAGTCGCCGTCCCTGATCTGCTCGTCGATCATCGAGTCGCCGCGCACCTTGAGGGCGTAGGTGCGGCCGACGCCGACCAGCCAGGACGGCACGGCCAGCGATTCCCGCTGCTCGATCGCCTCGATCGGCCGGCCGGCCGGAATGAGGCCGAGGAGCGGGATGTCCACCGCGCGCGGGGCCTGGTCTTCCGAGACGACCTCGATGGAGCGGTTCTGGTTCCAGCTCCGCCGAAGCAGCCCCTTCCGCACGAGGTTGGTGACGTGCTTGTGGACCGTGGCCACCGACGAGAGGCCGAAGTGGCGCCCCACTTCCTCGAGGCTCGGCGAGTAGCCGAATTCCCCGATGAACTGGTTGATGTAGTCGTAGATCTGCTTTTGGCGCTTGGTGAGGGCCACGGGCTGTCCTCCCGTCGGGCGGTCCGCGCCGGCGCGCGTCGCCTGACGCCGAAGCCGGCCGCCGCATGGCGCGGCGGAGGCGGCGAGGGCGCTTCGACGGAAACTTACAGCAAACGCAGGGCGAAAACAAACCCCGAGAGAAAACAATCGCGCCGGGGGGTTTGCGGCGCCTAAGTCGCGCTGCTAGTGTCCGTTGCGTGGTGCGCCGGCGTCTCGCCATGTTCCTCGTCGTCCTCGCCGCGGCCTTGGCCCCGGCGGCGGGACAGACGCGCGTCGAATCGGTGGACGCCGAGCGGGTGGCCGACCTCTTCGCGCGGATCCGCGCCGCCAACGACGACGGGACGCGCGAGGCGCTGACCGAGGCGCTGGCCGCGGTCGGCAGCTCCGCGGTCCCGACGATCGCCGCCGAAATGGCCCGCCGCGACGACGCGACGTGGCTCTCCGCGACCGTCGCCCTCGGCCTGATCCGCGGTCCCGACGCCGTCGGCGCGCTGCAGGCCGAGCTCAACCGCTCCTCCGGCACGCGGGCGATGGCCGTGCTCCACTCCCTCGCCGTCGCCGGCGACACCGAGGCCCCCGCCCTCGCCCTCCGCGGCGCGACCCCGACCCTCGCCGCCGGCCCCGAGGCGACGGCGGTGGACTTCATCGCCGGGGCCCTCGGTCCGCCGGCCGCGGCCACGCTGGCGCAGGAGATCCCGCGCCGCTCCCCGGACGGCCGCGTCGTCGGGCTCGGCGCGCTCGGCGCGCTGGCCGACGAGTCGGCGACGCCGTTTCTCCTCGCCTGGTCGCGGCGTCCGGCGGCGATCGACCGGCGCTCGGCGCTGATCGCCCTCGCGCGGATCGGCGACCCGCGCGCCGGCGGCCGCTTCATCGAGGCGCTCGACGATTCGGACCCCAGCGTGCGCGAGACGGCCGCCGAGGGGCTCGGCTACCTGCGCGAGGCGCGGGCGACCGAGGCGCTGGCGCGGATCGCGC